>JBGTFI010000744.1:0-2706 GCA_041747335.1 Phycisphaeraceae bacterium
CGCGCGATGCGGCCAAGCACTTCGCTTGCGCCCGCGGCGTCGCCATCGGCCGCGTGAATGTTGAGCAGCTTAGCGCTTCGATGAAGGATCTTGAGAAGCTCCTCCTCGCTGTAGAACTCGAGGTTGTGGGTGATGCCGAAGCGCGAGCGCATGGGGCCCGAGAGCAGCCCCGCGCGGGTCGTGGCCCCGATCAGCGAAAACGGCTTGAGCGGAATCGTGATCGTCTTGGCGTGCATGCCCGAATCGATCGGCACGTCAATGCGGAAATCCTCCATCGCGGAGTAGATGTATTCCTCGACGGTGATCGGCAGGCGGTGGATCTCATCGATGAAAAGCACATCGCGCGGCTGAAGCTTGGTGAGGATGCCCACCAGGTCCCCGGCCTTGGTCATCGCCGGGCCGGCGGTGACGGTGACGTGGGTGCCTAGCTCGTGGGCGATGATGTGGGCGAGGGTGGTCTTGCCCAGACCCGGCGGGCCGTGCAGGAGGATGTGCTCCATCGCCTCGCCGCGGCGGCGGACGGCTTCGAGGGTGATGCGCAGCTTCTCGATGAGGGTTTTCTGGCCGACGTATTCGTCCAGCCGGCGCGGGCGCAGGGAGAGATTGACCTGCTCTTCGAGCGGGTCGGCGGGGGCGGCGGAGACGATGCGTTCGGTGGGCATGGGGGGGCAAGCCCCTATTCCGCGTGGGAAGAGGGGAGGCTGCGCGGCGGGGCGTCGTGCCCGCCCAGGAGCTTGGCGGACTTCATGTGACGGACGAGCGCATCGCGTTTGAGCTCGAACTCCGGCGAGGCCACGGCGTCGACGAGGTAGCGCGGGCTGACGTTTCGGGGCGTCACGACGGTTTCGGTGATGAGACGCGCGGACCAGACCTCGGCGCGGGTTTCGCTGTCGAGCATGGAGCGCCGCCCGCTCATGGCTGCGTTGGGGTCGGACATCACCAGGGCCGATCCGTACGTTCCCTTGAGGTGGGCCAGGAAGACCTCGCTCTCGAAGCGGTAGGTGAAGGCCAGCCACGTCGCCGCCTGCCAGAAGAGCTTGGCCAGCCCGCGGGCGACGAAGGCGAAGACCAGGGCCGCGAAGGCGTTGAAGATGAACGCAGGCAGGAGAATCGGCGACATAAGCAGATACCCCAGGCCGACCGCCTCGATGGCGATCGCCCCGGCGATCAGGACGATCGCGGGTCGGCGGACGGGCACTTCGATGTTGCGCGGGTAGCTCTCGACACAGAAGCTCGCCTCGTACCGGTTGGTCTCACCGGCGGAGGTTCTGCCGATCTGCGGTTCGTTGACGAGGTAAGCCTTGTTGCGGTAGTCGCTCTGGGTGGCGTCTTCGAGGAGGTCCAGCACGGAATAGAAGTACGAAGTCGGATCCCCCGAGCTTGCGTTGTGAACGCGGTCGTTGGAGACCTCGATGAGCTTGTGGTGCCTCCCGGCGGCACGGATGGCGACAATCGCGATGAGCACCCCCGCAAGGATCAGCCCCGCCAGCGGCCAGGGGGCGATGCACTTCTCCAGCCAGGGGGTGATCTCGACCGCGCCCTGCGAGCCTTCATCGATCTTCTGGGCAAGCCCGCTGCGCAGGAGAATCAGCGGAAGCGCCACCAGCAGGAGCAGGAACAGGTAGAACTTGACGCGCAGGCCATCGAGAAGCGTCCAGTAGGTTCGAGAGAGGTCGTCGATGCCGGGGATCAGGGGCATGAGCAGGAGGCGTTTGAGGCCGCCGACCTGTCGGCGGACCAGTTCGCGCCGTTCGAGGAAACGCGGAAGGTCGCCCTTGGATTCGATGTCCTGGATATCGGTCGAGACGGCGGTGGGCACCCCGCGGTTGGCCATCATGCGGACGGCCCCCAGGGCCGCGCGCAGAAGGCCGGGCACGAGCAGCACCCAGTAGAGCGCGGGGATGACGAACATCTGGTTGCGATTGGCCCAGTCCAGCAGCGGCTGGGTCCAGTCTCCGGTCTCATCGGGGCGGATCTGGATCGCCTGGCGGATGGTGGGCAGGAGGATGAAGGAGGTCACCAGGAGCAGCGCCGCGAGGACGAGGGCGCGGATGAGCAGGTACTTGCCCAGATGAATGACGCGGTCGGGAACCCCCACGCGTTTGGAGGTGATGATGACGGATTGACCACCCATGCCCTGCTCCGTGACAAAGTTTGCGTCGAACCGCCTCGGACCGGGTTTCAGCCCGCTTCGGGGACACCGATGGGCCGAGAATAGGCGGACGCCCGCGGAGCGTCAACCGATTCGGCGACCCCCCGCCACCCCGATGTCAAATGCGCCCAACCACGCATCCTCGGTTCAAGGCTAGCATATATGACATCGGGGTGGCTGGGGCAGAGCGAGTCTTCGAGCGCCGCCCCAGTTCCCAGGCCGCTGGGGCGGCGCAAAGCCTCTGCCCCAGCCACCCCATCCTGTGTTCGGTGTCAAATGCGCTAGCCCTGGGGCGATCCTGAGAAAAATTGACGTTGGCGGGATGAAGGTCCGATCTTTGGGAGCAGAGGTCGGCGACGGTCGTCCGTGGCGGCGCGCCCGTGTTGGGAGAGGCGCCCGGAGGCCCCTGTATGAAGGCAAACTCTGGAGCTGGAAGCGTCATGTCGGTATCGCGTCGATCGTTTCTCTGGCTGGGCGGGCTTTCGGGGCTGAATGTGCTCATGCACGGTTGCGCGGCGTCGCCGACGGCGGGGGGCGGTTCGCGGCCGCGCCCG
>JBGTFI010000745.1:0-12043 GCA_041747335.1 Phycisphaeraceae bacterium
CCCAGTTCCCAGGCCGCTGGGGCGGCGCAAAGCCTCTGCCCCAGCCACCCCATCCTTTACTCGGAGGCATAGGCGCTAGCCCTGATCCTCTGTTCTCCGCCCTTGCTCCTGGCGGGGTGGGGGAGTATAATAACGCCATGCTCAGCGGCTTTGCCCTGATTGCGATCGCTATTATCAGCTCCTCCCCCAAGCGGTAGGGCAGCGGTCGCGGTGTGATCTGGATCGAGCGAACCCTGCCCCCGGCGGGGTTTTTTCGTTTGACGGTTCGATGCTGGGCTTGCCCAGAGCCAGCGGGAGCGGAATCGACGATGGAAAGTGATGCGATGAACGTACTTGCGGCGGGTTCCAATGGTCGGGGCGGCGGGCGGCGGGTCGAGATCTACGACACCACCCTGCGCGACGGCACGCAGGGCGAGGGTGTCTCGTTCTCGCTGGTGGACAAGCTCAAGATCGTGCGCCAGCTTGACGAGCTTGGGGTGGACTACATCGAGGGCGGTTATCCTCTGTCGAACCCGAAGGACGCTGCCTTTTTCGAGGAAGCCGCCAAACTCAGGCTCTCGCACGCCAGAGTCTGCGCCTTCGGCATGACGCGGCGAAAAGGGGTGAAGCCGCAAGACGACGCGGGGATGCGGGCTTTGGTCGCGGCCGGGGCGCCCGTCGTCACGATCGTGGGCAAAACGTGGGACATCCACGTCGATGAGGTCTTGCGCATCACCCGGGAGGAGAACCTGGACATGATCCGCGAGTCGATCGCCTTCTGCCGATCGCAGGGCAGAGAGGTCTTTTACGACGCGGAGCACTTTTTTGACGGATACAAGGCGAATGCGGCGTACGCGCTCAGGACGCTCCAGGCCGCGGTGGAGGGCGGGGCGACGCGGGTGATCCTGTGCGACACCAACGGCGGATCGCTTCCGGACTGGGTGGCGCGGGCGACGAACGAGGTTCGCGCGGCGCTGGGTGATTCCGCGCCGGGTCTGGGGATTCACACCCACAACGACAGCGGGTTGGCGGTCGCCAACGCCCTGGCGGCGGTGTCGGCAGGGGCGGTGCAGGTGCAGGGGACAATCAACGGGGTGGGTGAACGCTGCGGCAACGTGGACCTGACGACCGTGGCGGCGAACCTGCGCCTGAAAATGGGTTACGACTGTCTAGGTCCGGGGGCAATGGAGCGGCTCACCGAGACCAGCCGTTACGTGTACGAGCTTGCGAACCTCAACATCAACGCGCATCAGCCGTTCGTAGGCCCGGCGGCGTTCGCCCACAAGGGGGGCATGCACGTCCACGCGGTGCAGCGGATCGCGCACAGCTACGAGCACGTCCCGCCGGAGGCGGTGGGGAACACGCGGCGGATACTGGTCAGCGAGCTTTCCGGGGCAAGCAACATCTCGGCGCTGCTGGGCAAGAAGTTCAACCTCGCCGATGACCGGAACCTCCAGCGACAGGTGCTCGAACGGGTCCAGGATCTCGAGCATCAGGGGTATCTCTTCGAGGCGGCCACCGCCAGCTTTGAACTGCTCGTCCACGAGATTCTGGGGAAGAAGCCCCGCTACTGGCAGCTTGACCATTACCGGTGCGTGATCCTGCGGCGCGATGGGGAAAGCCCCACCACGGAGGCCAGCGTCAAGCTGCACATCGATGGTGAAGTCGAGCACCACGTGGCCGAGGGCGACGGCCCGGTCAACGCCCTGGACGCGGCCTTGCGCAAGTGCCTGACGCGGCGATACCCCCGGATCGGGGAGGTCCACCTGCGCGACTACAAGGTTCGGGTGGTGAACCCGACGGCAGAGTCGGCGGCGAAGGTTCGTGCGATCGCGGAGTTCGCGGTTCTGGGCGTGGAGGATCAACCCGCGGACAGCTCTCGCCACTTCAGCACGGTGGGTGTGAATGAGAACATCGTGGACGCCTCGTGGCAGGCGATCTCCGACGCCTTCGCCTACCACCTGCTGGAATTGGGCATCCGCCCGCCGGGCGACCCCGCGCCTCAGACGGCGCGGGCAGCGGGATCAACCCCCCGTCCCACGCGGGCGTGAGGAAGAGGTTGCAACGGCTGCGCAGGCGGCTAGGATGATTTGATCAGTCGGGCGACCGGCCTGAGAAGCGCTCGTAGCTCAATTGGATAGAGCATCTGGCTACGAACCAGAAGGTTGCACGTTCGAGTCGTGCCGAGCGCATTGAAAACACAAGACTTATAAACGCCGCCGGGGGTGACTGAAAGCCGGTGCTACCCCGGTTGTCGTGCCGGTAAGCCAAGCCAGTGCCTGTCAAGGCAGTTCCCGTTCCCGCCCAGTGCATCCAGTCCGGATGTCCCCGATCGCGGCGCCGCACTTTGCTTTGCGGCAGGTGGGCGATAACATTCATCAGATGACCGGTTCCAGCCCCTGAGTCGAATCAGCCGATACCCGTCACACGGCCCCTTGAGGACGGTTATCCCGAAGCCATGAACACGAATAAGGATAGCCTCAGCGATCCGGTGGAACTCGACGAAAGCCGGGATGGCGAGCGCCGGTTTCTGTTTCACCTCTCGAATGACCACCGTATCCTGCGAACCGGGCGGGAGGTCATTGCCGCCTGCCAATTGGACATCAGCGTGGAGGTGTGGGTTGAGGAATTGAACGACCTGCTTCTCTCGGTGCAGAAATGGGCTACGGGGCAAGCGGCACGAATCGCCGCATGTTACGCCGTCCTCAGCGGCGGCAAAGTATGCCTCTTTGTGGTTCCGCAGAGCCGAACCTTCGACTTCGACCTTGCTGATGAACTGGCCACCCTGAGCCGCACCCTCTTTCAACAGTACAATGTCGGGCCGATTGAGCTTGGGCAGATCCCGGCCCACGAGCAGGACCGCTTCATTCACCCAGGGGATGCACGATTGATCTATGGACTCGAAAACGGCGCACATGAAGCAGTGGATGCACAACCGTGAATTCCTCAGGACAATTCACGCGGGCTACCCCGATTGGGCCGTCACCGCCATTTTCTATACTGGGCTCCATGCGGTGGACACCCTGTTTGCCCATCTCAAGATTCACGGAATTACCAGTCACCGCGAGCGTAACGATGTGTTGCTTCGGACCAACCGATTCTCGAGGATCTGGTCGGCTTACCATCCCCTGTACAACTTGTCTCGGACGATCCGGTACATGGCGAGGCCTCAGGATTGGGTTCCCTGGCAGTCGCTGGAGCGCGAGGTCATCGGCCGATATCTCACCCCCATCGAGACATCGGTCCAGAACCTGACGGGTGAGCCCTTGGAGCTTCCCCGGATTAAACTCGCGACGATTACCGCTGAATCCAAGTGATCCATCACCCCCATCGCTCGGGATCCGACGGCAGGCCGGGGATGGCCGCCGAGTCCCAGCGATCGTTCCGCTGGCCGAGCATCCCGCCGAACGGCGGGTTCGTTTCCTACTGGTCGGAGTTTGCGTCATCATCCACTGGGGGGCGCGTGGTTCTCCGCCTTCGCCCTTCCCTTAAGCCGTTGCAGTACCGTCAGGATGACCACCGCCAGCACAGTCATCAACCCCGCCAGGACATAGAACCCGGCGCCCGCGGCGATGCCGACGGCCGCGACGACCCACAGCCCTGCGGCGGTCGTCAGCCCCCGGATTTCTCCGCGCGACTGGATGATCGCGCCCGCCCCCAGGAACCCCACACCGCCGATGACCGCTTCGATGAGGCGCAGGGGGTCGACGCGCAGTTCGGCAGGGGATTCGCGGACGGTTTCGAGCATTTCCATGGCCATGAGGGTCAACCCGGCGGCCCCCAGGGCGACGAGCATGTGGGTTCGCAGTCCTGCCGCGTGTCCTTCGGATTCGCGGTCCCACCCGACGATCCCGCCGAAGGCGAGCGCCAACGCCAGTCGCAGTAAGGTTTCCCACCAGATGGTATGAAGATCGGCTTCCATCAGCGGCAAGCTCCTTCTCACCCGGTAGCCGCGATCGTACCGACCCGCCACCCGCAGCCGGGAAGGGCTTCCTGCTGCCCCCCGCGTGGGGGAAATGCCGATGCGGGGTATTGCTTTCAGGCTGCGGGGGCAGGTAGAATGAGGGTCGGCGGTTCATTTCGGGCTGACTCCAGCCCCTCAGGAGGCACAGGTCCATGCGACGCATTCGAGGCCGGTATCGAAACGCCTTCACCCTGATCGAGTTGCTGGTCGTCATCGCGATCATCGCGCTGCTGATCGCCCTGCTCCTCCCGGCCCTGGACAACGCCAAGGAGAACGCGCGGGGGATCGTGTGCGCCTCGAACGAGCACAACATCGCCCTGGCGGTGCTGAACTACGCCCATGACAACAAGCAGATGTACCCCCAGGGATGGACGGGGGCGCTTTCATGGGACGTGCTGGTCAAACCGTTCGGCGCGCCGGTGGAGATTCTGATCTGCCCCAGCCATCAGCACGGTTCAAGACACTACTGGTCGAATGCGAACATCGATCCAGCTCATATGGCCTTCGGTGATCCCCTTCAGACGGGGATCATGAGCAACGGGTTCTCCGTCGCCACGGACAGCCTGATCGCCCCGGCCAACACCGTGGCCTTCACCGAGATCCGCGATCAGTTCGCGACGTACGCGCTGGGCGGCGTGTCGGTTCCGGGTGCCGGTTGGGGCTCGATGCTGTACGCGTTTGAGGATCTGTTCATCCTTCAATACCGGCACCTCAAGCGTGAGAACGTCGCCTTCGCCGACGGGCACTACGAGCAGCAGACGAGGGAGCAGCTTCTCTCGAACGATTACCGGCACTTCCACCGCAAGCAGGAGAAGCTCGGCGGCGTTCGCGGCGGGCGCGGGGGCGGCCGGGGGTGACGGCGGTAGGTCGTATCGATTCAGGCCCTCGGCCTGTCGGCGGGTGGGACGCCCGCCCCACCCACCCTTCATGTCCACACTTCAACCTTAGATGTCGTACTGCGGGGCGAGTCCGTGGCCAAGCAGGTCGTGGTGCGCCTCTGCCGATGGGATGGGGTGCGGCCGAGGGAAACCCGGTTGCGGCGGGTGCAGGGGGATCTCGATGCGGTGATCGGCGCCGGTGGATGGGTAGCCCCACGCGCACTGCCCGCCGAGGTCATAGCGGATGAAGCCCTCCATGAGGGTGGTGCCCGAGCCTGGGCTTGGGGGGGTGAGGATGGGAGGCCCGCCGGTTTCGGTCCAGCGCAGGCGGAGGACGGAATCGCCGTTCTCGCCGCGCTTGCTCCAGCGGACGCGCACGCGGCCTGCGGGCGAAGTGTGCGCCCCGTACTTGGCGGAGTTGATGAACCATTCGAGGATGGTCATCGCCATCGGTGTGGCGAGGCTGGGATGGAGCAGCACCGGCGGTCCGATCAGGTCGATCGGGGCGGGGTGGGGCGCGGTGCGCAGCATGAACCCGGTGACGGCGCGCAGCAGCGTTTCGAGGTCGATGTCCTGCCACCCCGATTCGGACAGGACGTTGTGGGTGTGCGTCATGGCGCGGACGCGCTGCTCCATCGTCTGGGCGAACTGGGCGGTCGAACCGGTCTGGGGCGAGTGTTTGATGAGCGAGAGCAGGCAGGTGAGGTTGTTGCGTACGCGGTGATTGACCTCGTCGAGCAGGCGGCTGCGGGACTCGGCCATTTGGCGGAAGCGCAGTTCGTTGTCGCGCAGGGTCTGCTCGGCGCGTTTGCGGGAGATGAGGTGGCCGAGGGTGGAGGCGTAGACCGCGAGCAGTTCGCCGTCCTTTTCCCGCAGGGGTTGATGGTTGAGCAGGTTGTCGCAACTAAGGTACCCGATGAGCTGCTCGCCGAGCCAGATGGCGGTCCAGATGCAGGTTCCCCGGCCGACCACCTGGGAGTGTTCGTTGTAGAGGTCGCTTGGATCGAAGATGCGGAAGGGGCTTTTCGGCGTGAGCTCGAGCAGATGCGGGGAGATGCTGATGCGGGCGGTTCGTTCGTCGCGGAGTCGGCCTTGTTCATCCACGCCGCAGGTTCCGCGGAGGCCCCGTCCGTCGGGCTCGAGCAACCACATGCCCAGGCGGTCGAACTTGAGTTTGGTTCTGCCCAGTTCGATGGCGCGGCGGTAAAAGTCGTCCAGGGAGTCGATGGCGCCCAGGATGTTGCTGACCTTTATCAGTTCGGAGAGCCTGGACTTGAACCTGGCTTCCTCGCTCTGGCGACGTTGCAAGGCGTGTTCGGCCTCGCGGCGCTGGGTGATATCCCGGACCTGCACGACGAAGTAGGCCGGTTCGCCCGAAGCCGTTCGCGCCAGCGACGCGGAGATCATCCCGCACACGACGTGCCCGTCGCGGCGCAGGTAGCGCTTCTCGCTCATGAGGACCGGCTGCCCGCCGTGCAGCATCTGGTCCATGCGGCTTATGGTGTTGTCCCGGTCGGCGGGGTGGGTGATGTCGAGCACGGTCTTGGCGACGAGCTGATCGGGGGCATACCCGAGCATCTCCGCGAAGGCGGGGTTGACGCGCAGGAAGGCGCCCTGCGGCGACACCAGCGCCATGCCCGCCGCCGAGGCCTCGAAGGCGAGGCGGAACTGCTGCTCGCTTTCGCGCAGGCGCTCTTCCGCCTTCCGACGCGCGGTGATGTCCAGCGCGATGACGACCGCCGCGGTCCGGCCCTCGAAGGTCGCGGCCTGGAGGTACACCTCGACCGGATACGTCGAACCGTCCTTGCGGCGGTGACGGGTGGTGAAATGGCTCTGCCGTCGCCGGCCGGCCACCAGCGGCTTGAGGAGTTCCCGCCATGCGTGCGGCGTGAAGTCCGGGCACAGGTCCATCGTCGTCAGAGTCGGCGGTTCATCTTCGCTGTACCCGCTGTTCTCGCGGGCGCCGCGATTGGCCTGGATGCATTCGAGCGTCTGTGCGTCGAAGAGGTAGATCTCATTGAGCGAGTCCTCAAGCACCGTGCCCAACGCCGTCGCGCGCTGCTCGCTGAGCTTCTGGGCGTCGATGTCCTGGATCGTCCCCACCAGGCGCAGGGCGTTGCCGTGGGCATCGCGCTGGACCACCTTCGCCCGGTTGAGCACCCACTTCCAGCGTTCATCCCGGCCGAGCATCCGGTGTTCGGCCTCGAAGTAGGGCGTCTTCCCCTCGAGGTGGGCGGTCAGGCCCGCGAGTACGGCGGGGGACTCCTCCGGATGGGTCAGCGCGTGCATGGCGTGGATGTTGGGTTGAATCTCGTCGAGGTGGTAGCCCAGAATGTTCGCCCACTGGACGTTGTAATAGACCTTCGCGGCGGGGATGTCCCAGTCCCACAGCCCAAGCCCGGTGCCCCAGAGCGCCAGCTCCAGGCGCTCTTCGCTCTCGCGCAACCGCGCATCGGCGCGGACGCGGTCGGTGATGTCTTTGGCGATCCCGCTGATTCGCAGGCCTCGCCTCGAGGGATCGCGTATGGCGCTGCCCTCGGCGCAGATCCAGCGTTCCTCGCCGTCGGCGCGAAGGATGCGGTACTCGATGCGGAAGCTCTCGCGCTCGCCGGCCAGACACTGCTCAAAGAGTTTCACCACGTCCGCGCGATCGTCCGCATGGACCACACGGGACCAGGCGTAGACATCACGGTCGAGTTCGGACTTGGACATTCCCCAGAGGCTCTCGAACTGTTCGCTGAGGTAGACGAATCGCGGGGGATCGGTTTCAAGAATCCAGAAGACGTGCTCGATCGACGCGGCGAAGTGGCGGACGGCCTGCGCGCCTGGGTCGGTTGATTCGGTCGCCGGGCGTCGCCCGCGCCATCGGACATAGAAGGCGCCCGCCAGCGCGAGCGCGACCCAGCCGAGCGCGATCCCGATCAAGGCTGCGTTCGCGCCCTGGGACGTGGACAAGTCGCCCGCGTGCGCCAACCACGAACCGCGGCCCCCGGAAAACGTGTGGATGTCAACAGGACTGGTGATCGCGGGGAGAGTGATGCCCATCCGCCTGACCTCCGGGGACGAAGTGACCCCCGGCCGGGCGGTATCATAGGGTAAGCGTCTGATAATACAAGACCCAAGCGTCGGGGGTTGCTTGAACCGCGCTCAAAGATGACGGGGACGCGGGTCCGGATTATGATCGCCCGCGTTTTCCCAATGCCAGAGTCATCCCTATGGACCATTTTCAATACAGGCAAGGCCAGCTTTTCTGCGAGCAGGTGAACCTCGACGACCTGGCCCAGCGGGTGGGCACGCCGGTGTACATCTACTCCCGTCGCACGCTCGAGCAGCACTACGACCGCATCCAGCGGGCCTTCGCCGAGCTTGATCCGATCATCTGCTATTCGATCAAGAGCTGCGGGAACATCCATCTTTGCCGTCTGCTGGCAGACCGCGGCGCGGGGATGGACGTGGTCTCCGGCGGGGAGCTGCACCGCGCCCGACAGGCCGGGGCCGACATGGCCAAGGTCGTCTACGCGGGGGTGGGGAAGACCGATGAGGAGATCCGCGAGGCGATCGCCGCCCGGATCGGTTACTTCAACATCGAATCCGAGGCCGAGTTCGAGAACATCGCCTCGATCGCCCGGAAGACGGGGGCGACGGTGCGAGGCGCGCTGCGCGTCAACCCCGACGTGGCGGACCCGAAGACCCACGCCAAGACGACCACCGGCCGAAAGGAGACCAAGTTCGGCGTGGACATCGCTCGCGCCCGTGAGTTCTTCCGCCGCTACGGAAAAGACCCGCACCTGAGGCTCACGGGCATCCACCTGCACATCGGCTCGCCGATCTACAGCGTCGAACCTTACGAGCGGGCGATCTCCAGGGCGCTGGAGCTGATCCGGGAGCTTCGGGCGGGCGGGATCACGATCACCGCGCTGGACATCGGCGGGGGATTCGCGGCGGATTATGAGTCGGCGCAGTCGCCCTCGGCCGCGGACTACGCGGCGCGGATCGTTCCCATGCTGCGGGAGTTCAAGGCCGCCGGCGGGCAGGTGATCCCCGAGCCGGGCAGGACCATTGCCGGGAACGCGGGGGTGCTGCTTTCGCGGATCCAGTACATCAAGACCGGCGGCGCGAAGAAGTTCGTCATCCTCGACACCGGCATGAACCACCTGATCCGTCCGGCGATGTACGAGAGCTTCCACTTCATCTGGCCCACACAGGTGGCGCCGATGCACGAACCGAAAGAGCGCAAGCGGGAGATGGACCTGCCCGGCCTGGAGCCCTGCGACATCGTCGGGCCGATCTGCGAGACGGGCGACCTCTTCGCGAAGGAGCGCCCCCTTCCGCCGGTGGCGCGCGGGGATCTGATGTGCATCTTCACGGCCGGGGCGTACGGGATGGTGATGGCGTCGAACTACAACGCCATGCCCCGCCCGCCGGAGGTGCTGGTGGATGGCGACGAGGCGAAACTGATCCGTCGGCGCGAGACGTACGAAGACCTCGTCGCGCCGGAGCGCGAAGCGGCGGCGGTGTGACCGTCCTGTGCCGCATCCTGTTCATCACTCGCCCCCTGGATACCCCACGAAACGCGCCTCATGCCCGAACTCGGCGTCAACATCGACCACGTGGCCACCCTTCGTCAGGCCCGGCGCACTTATGAACCGGATCCGGTCTGGGCGGCGGTCGAGGCGCAGCTCGGCGGGGCCGACGGGATCACGATGCACCTGCGGGAGGATCGCAGGCACATCCAGGATCACGATGTCGAACGGGTCCAGGCCTCGTGCCACGGGAAGGTGAACCTCGAGATGGCGGCGACGGATGAGATGGTCGCGATCGCCCGGCGGATCAAGCCGCACCTGGTGATGCTCGTGCCGGAGGGGCGAATGGAGGTGACGACCGAGGGCGGGCTGGATGTGGCGGGGCAGCTTGCGCGCCTGCGCGAGGTTGTCGCGGCGATCCGCGAGGGGGGTATGATCGCCAGCGCGTTCATCGATGCGGATCCGAGACAGGTCGATGCGGCCAGGGAAGCGGGTTTCGCCGTGTGCGAGGTTCATACCGGACCCTACGCCCACGCCTTCCACGATGCGGGGGGCGACCTGCGCCACCGGCGCGTCGCGGCGGAGCTGGAGAAAGTCGCCCAGGCGGGCGGACAGATCCGCGCCGCGGGAATGAAGTTCAACGCCGGGCACGCGCTGAATTATCTCAATGTCGGACCGATCGCCGCAATGGAGGGGGTGGGCGAGCTGCACATCGGTCACGCGATCGTCAGCCGAGCGGTGTTCACCGGGCTGCGCTCCGCGGTGGCGGAGATGAAACGCCTGATGACGTACGCGGCCGCTCGCGCAGAACATTGACTACGGCGCCGGTGGGTGCCATGGGCAAGGCTCTGCTTGCCCGTGCTGGGGCGGCAACTTTTGCCGCCCTCCATGCCCGCTGGACGATGTTCCTATATGATTCCCGAGAATTCGGAGGGAGAAGTCGATCAGGAGCGATCCGCCATGTCCCTCATGTCCCTCATGTCCCTCATGCCCCTCAGGTCCGTCAAGCCCGTCACCTTTCGAGAGACTCGCGGGCCGGTGTGCGCGGCCGTACTTTTCACGGTCGCCTTGTTCGCGGTTTGCACGCCCAGCGTTGCTCAGCAGGAGCCCCGCGTCGTCGGGCCGTTCCTGGAGGGCGACCGGATCCTCTTTATCGGGGATGACCTGACCCAGCAGATGTATTACGACCGCGCGGTCGCCACGGCGTTCTTGACGCTGTACCCCGATGCCGGGCTGCGGTTCTTCAATGGCGGCAAGGACGGCGCGACGCCGCAATCGTGCGCGGAGTGGGTGGACGACCTGCTCGAACTGACGCGCCCGACGGTGGTGTTCATGCTGTTCGGGTTCAACACTGAACCGACTGACGCGGCTTTGGCGGAGTTTGCCCGGTCGCTCGAGACGTTGGCTCGGCACGTTCGGGGGCGGCCGGGGGTGCGGCACGTCATTCTGCTCGGTCCGCCGCCCTTTCAGGAGGGGCTGGCGCCCGGCGACGGGAGCAACGACACGGCGATCAACCAGACCCTCGCCCGGGTCAACGACGCGGCGGCGGAGGTTGCGCAGGACGGCGGGCTGGGGTTTATTGAACTTTTCGCCCCGATGCGGCTGGTCTATCTTGAAGGCCTGCGTGTCGGGGGGGAACCGCTTTCGCTCAACGGGAGACACCCCAGCGAGGCGGCGCACGTGGTGATGGCGAGCGTGATCCTGCACGGGCTGGCGGTTGATGCCCCGTCGTTCGATCGCATCGGTTGGTCGCCGCTGCTCCCGCTGGGGATGGCCCGCATCCGCCCGGCGCTGGCGATCCCCAGCAAGGCCCCCTCCCCGGTGGATGCCGAGCGAAGCAGAACCCTCTACCTGTCGCTGCTGAATTACGACCAGGCATTCTTCCGTGCGTGGCGACTGGGTGCCCGGCGGCGCGGTTCACCTGAGCGTTCGCGGGAGGCGATGCTTTCCGAAGCCGAGGGGCTGTGGCGGGGGATCGAGGCGCTGATCCTCGATGAGGCGGACGCTGCCGATGCCCCGGGGGCGCCCGCTTCAGCCGACCAGGCGGCGCAGGGGGGGTGAGGGGAAGGCAAGAATGATGGAGGGGAAGTCAACGCCGTCGCCGGTGTCCGGCACAGCCGGACCTACTCAAATCCGCCCCCTCGAACCACTTGCATGAGGGCGCGGCAGTGCTTATGCTGCCCGGCGTCGGTCGGATCGTTGGGTTGATGTCTCGGTCGAGATGTTGACCTGTGGATCAGTGGATCATGGGTTGCCCGATCCGGAGCCTGCTCTGACGCGACCTTCGGCAGTCTGCTCCGTCGTGCTGCGCGCCGTTGTTCATTCGTCTTACCTAGGGAGGCACGCCTTGAAAAGCCCTCGCATCCTGATGTTGTGTACGCTGCTGGCAGGCGGAATGTTCATCGCCCTGGCCGCGCGGGGACAGGACGAACCGGCATCCCAGGCCGAACACCCCTCCGCACAACAGCTCTATGACCTGGGCATGAAACATTACGCCTCGGGGAAGTACCGCGAAGCGCTCGAAGCGCTTCGGCGCGTCGATCCCCTGCAACTGCCCAAGGAACAGCGCGTCACGCTCTATAAGAGCATTCAGGATATCGATCGCCGACTCCAGTCCGGCGCTTCGGCCTCAACCGCCGCTTCCGGCGCCGCGGCGAGCCAGGCGGCCGCCGCTTCCGCGCCCAGCGCCGCGCAGCTTC
>JBGTFI010000746.1:0-3362 GCA_041747335.1 Phycisphaeraceae bacterium
TGATACCGGCCAACCCTTCGACGTGGTTCTCCTGGATGATCCCCTGGCCGAGCTTGACGTCCCCGCCGCCGCCAGCCGCCTTCGCCACGCGGGTTTCCCCGGCCTCATCCTCGCCCTCGTCGATGCCGAGGACAAACACGCCCGACGCGACTGGCTCAGTGCCGGATGCGACGACCTCATCGCCAAACCCATCGACCCCGCCGCACTGCTCTCGCTCCTTCAGCGCCAGGTTCGTCCCGCAACCCCTGCCACGCCCGTTCCCTCCGCCGCTCCCCCAACGACGCCGAAAATGCCCGCTCTCCCCGCGCTCGCGCCCGGTGCGAGTCCGCTCAACGGCGAAGCCGGCCGGTTCGTCGATGACCTGCAGCGATGGGTCAACCAGCTCGAGAAGGCCCTGGGTGAGGGCGATCTGCTCGCCCTCGCCATGGTCGCCGCCCAGACCCGAAGCGCCGCCGGATTCTGGGGCCTAAAGCCCCTCGCTGCCGCCGCCGAGCAGCTTGAGGTCTACTCCCAGCGCAACGCCGGACTCGAATCCCTCGTCAACTGTGTCGAGAAGCTCACCACCCTCTGCCGCGAGGTCATGGAGGCCCGCAGCGGGGTCTGAGACCCGGACAAGGTTCAAGTCGCCGACATAGCTCCTACTCCGTCGGCCAATCCACGATCTGCCCGTCAGCGATCAGCCTCTCGCGCAAGCGCGAATAGTCCACGTCCTGCACCATGACCCCCTCCTCAATCGCATGCGCCGCGGCCGTCGCCGCCGATTGCCCCAGCGCCATGAACACCGGCTCCATCCGCGCCGAACCGTAGGCGATGTGCGAAGCCGAGATCGCCACCGCCACCAGCAGATTCTCACACTCTCCCCGCGCCGGGACGATCGAGCGGTAGGAAATGGGGTACGGCCCCTTGATCCGCACCTGCACATCCCCCTCGTTGCGCACGTGGCCCTCCGCGGTGACGTACCGCTGCGTGTGGTGCGAATCCATCGTGTACGCCCCCAGCGCCACACCGTCCTCGGCGCGCTTCGTCCACACGCAGTCGTGCTCGGTCAGAACGTAATCGCTGACCATCCGACGCGCCTCGCGGATGTACATGATGTAGGGCCAGTGGCCGTTATCGGTGAATTCATCCTTCGCCAGGCCCCAAGGAGCAACCCTCCGGCGAACCTCCTCGGGCACGCGCGGATGGTTCTGCAGCGTCCACAGCAGCCCCTGGATGTAGGTCCGGTGGGCGTCGTAGATCGCCTGACGGTGGCGATCGTTCGCTTCGGGATAGTCGTAATTCCTCCCGATGAAGTCCGTCGAGACGGCGAAGTTGTTGTTCAGGTCCGTCTTGCCGTTGGGCATGCGGTCGATCTTGAGCGGTATGCGCATGTCCCCGGCCTCGAAGTTGCGCAGCAGCAGCTCGTACTCCCGCTCGTTATAGTCCCCCGGCTTCGTGAACGGCACGCGGTTTTCCGGCACATCGGTCATGCACATGCGGAAGTTGTAGGCCTGCATGCGTTGGTCCCCGTCCCCGTCCATGCCTTGGCGCTGATTCACCCCCGGCAGCATCCCACTGGAGGGATCGCCGGGTGTCACGTAGGGATCGACCGGCTTGACGAACTGATGATGCACCGCCCGCTCGTACTGCATTCCATTGAGCGTCTCACCGTAGAGCGAGTTCGGCTCCCTGCCCACGAAGTACGACACGCCCGCCGCCGCCATCAGGTCGCCCTCGTACGTGGCGTCGATGAACATCCGCCCGCGGTAGGTCTCCCCGCCGGTCATCGTGATCGACACGATCCGCTCCCCGTCCTTCCGCACCCCATGACGACGGTCCAGTCGTCGGCCGCGCACCACCTCAATGCGGTGTTCGGCCAGCATTTTCTCAAACACCTTCTCGGCCGCGGAGGGTTCGAAGATCCACGCCGTGCGCGTCTCTTCATGCACGGCCGCGGACCCCTGCCCCCGCAGCCTGGTGAACTCGGCCCGGTCCTGCCATTTCCAGGCTGAACCCTCGGCGTAGTGATCGTAAAGCCCCTCGTAGAACTCCCGCGCGACCCCGCCGATCGCACCCGCGTTGCCTGAATCCGTAAAGCCCAGCCCGCTGCTGCTCAGCCCGCCGACGTGCATCGTCGGTTCGATCAGCACCACCCGCTGGTTCATCCGCGCCGCCTGAACCGCCGCCGCCACCCCCGCGGACGTGCCTCCGTAAATGACCACGTCATGCTGCTTCGTGGCGCAGGCGGAAAGATAAAAAGAAGATAGAACGATCAGAAAGCTCAGATATCGCATGGTGCAGGGCAGGATATCAGACATTGTCGCCCGCGTGTGACCCGATCGCCCGCCCCGCGCTCGAGACGCCCAGCCACAGCATCACCCCCAGCAGCATCTTCGCCCCCGCGGTTTCGGTGAAGGGATTGCTGAAGGCAAGATCCTCTGACGGCCCCGGCAGCAGCTTCGACAAAGCCTCGGGTTCAAACAGCCGGTGGGACGCTTCACGAAAGGCCTCGGCCTCACGCCGCACCGAACGCCAGCCCTCCGCGTTGAAGTCGTACATCCTGTAGAAACGAAGACGATCAATCGACCCGGTGTCGCGGGGGCGCTCGATCAGTCGCCCCAATCGCCCCATGCGGCGCGCCAGACGCGAGCGAAGCTGCGCCCGCAGCGGCTCGCGAAGCGGGCGGTTGTGCGTCGGGGAGTTGCGATCCAGCGGAATCTCCGCCAGCGCCGGACACCATCGAATCAACCACTGTTCTTCCGCGAACCGCCGCATGAGCATCGCGCCGGGCATCGAAAGACAGAGATTGATCAGCCCCCGGTCCAGGCAGACCAGCACCGGCCAGGAGCCGAAGCTCGTCCGCCACGCGATCGCTCCGACGTGGAAACGCTGTCGATGATGCAGGTCGAAGCAGATCATGTTCTGCGCGGATCGGCCGCCGTAGCTTTCCAGTCGCCCCCGCATCGCCCCGATCACCTCATCCAGACGCTGCGAAACCTCATTGCCCTTGATCAGCGCCGCGAGCGCGTCAGCCTTCAGCCCGAATCCCAGGATCGTGCGGAAGAACCTTCCTTCCTCGAACACGTGCGCCGCCCGGTCATACCCCCACTCCAGGTGCGACCCGCCGATCAGCGCGTCGAGCATGAACCCGTTGATGCACCTTGGCGCCCCTTCCCGAAGCATCTCGATCGAAGCCCAGAACTCCATCGAGCTCATGCCGTGGCACGCGTGTTCCCACCGCGCGGTAAGCAGACCGCTGTCGCGCAGACGGGCGTCGTCCAGCTCGCCCACCCGGTGCGGGAACCCAAGCTCCCGCGCGACCTGCGCGGCGAAACGCACCTCGTCTTCTCCGGCGTGCCCGAGCGTGAGCGCCGCCGCCGACC
>JBGTFI010000747.1:0-2265 GCA_041747335.1 Phycisphaeraceae bacterium
AAGGCCGCGCCGAAGAAGCCGAAAGAGGATAGGCCCCCCGCCGGCGACAAGCCCGTCCCGCCGCGCGTCATGCCCGCGGCGCAGCGCGCCCTGGCCGAAAAAGGACTTGACGCGAGCGAGGTGGAACCGACCGGCCCTGGCGGGCGACTTCTCAAGGAAGACGTCCAGCGCCACGGCAAAACCCGCGAGGACAAACCGTCGCCCGCGCCGGCGGCCGCCCGCGAGGGCGACGATGACCGCGCCGTCGAGCTCGTCCCCATGACGCCCATCCGCAAGCGCATCGCCGAGCACCTGCTCGAAGCGCGCCACACCACGGCCATGCTCACCACGTTCAACGAAGTGGACATGTCCGCGGTGATGAGCCTCCGCAAGCGCCACCAGGATGCGTTCAAGGAGAAGCACGGGGTGAAGCTGGGATTCATGTCGTTCTTCGTCAAGGCGGCGATCCACGCGCTCAAAACCTTTCCCGTGGTCAACGCGATGGTTCGCGAAGACTCGATCGCCTATCACCACTACTACGACATCGGCGTGGCCATCAGCACCGACCGGGGGCTGATCGTTCCGGTGCTTCGGGATGCCGACCGCATGAGCTTCGCGCAGGTGGAATCGACGATCGAGGACTTCGCCGCGCGGGCGCGAGACAAGAAGATCCGGCTCGATGAGATCCAGGGCGGGACGTTCACCATCACCAACGGGGGCGTGTTCGGATCGCTGCTCTCGACGCCCATCCTCAACGCGCCGCAATCGGGCGTGCTGGGGATGCACACGATCCAGCAGCGGCCCGTGGCCGTGGACGGGCAGGTGGTCATCCGGCCGATGATGTACCTGGCGCTGACCTACGACCACCGACTGATCGACGGCCGCGAGGCGGTGCTGTTCCTCAGGACCATCAAGGATGTCATCGAGGATCCCGCGCGGCTGCTCGTGGAAGTGTGAGGCGGTATGTTTCGCGAGGGATTTGCGAGATGAGCAAGCACGAACTGATCGTGATCGGCGCCGGACCGGGCGGGTACATCGCGGCGATCCGAGCCGCGCAGCTCGGCCTGGACACCGCCTGCATCGACGACAACGAAAATCTCGGCGGGACGTGCCTGCGCATCGGGTGCATCCCCAGCAAGGCGATGCTTGAATCGAGCGAGCGCTTCCACGAAGTCCAGGCGGGCCTCGAGGTCCACGGGGTGAAGACCACCGCCGTTGAGCTGGATCTTGCCGCGATGCTCAAGCGCAAGGAGCGCATCGTCGCGGCGCTCACGGGCGGCGTGAAGGCGCTGTTCAAGAAAAACAAGATCACCCACTACCGCGGTCGGGCGCGCCTGGACGGCCCGGGGCGGGTGATCGTGAGCGAGAGCGGCCAGGAGACCGCGCTCGAGGCCCGCCACGTCCTGATCGCCACCGGGAGCACGCCCGCGACGCTCAAGGGCGCCGAGCCCGACGGCGATCGCATCGGGACCAGCACCGAGGCGCTCTCGTACGATGCCCCGCCGAAGCACCTGGTCGTCATTGGCGCCGGGGCGATCGGCATGGAGCTGGGCGCGGTGTGGAAGCGCCTGGGTACGAAAGTCACGGTGCTCGAGTACCTTGACCGCATCCTTCCGGGGTTGGATGGCGAAGTCGCCCGCGAGGCGCACAAGCTCTACGAGAAGCAGGGCATCGAGTTCCGCCTGGGCAAGAGGGTCGTTTCCGCGAAGTCGCACAAGGACCGCGCGGTGGTCGAATGCGAGGGTGATGATCCGATCGAGTGCGAGCGCGTCCTCGTGGCGGTCGGCCGCGCCCCCAACACGCGCGGGCTTGGGCTGGAGACGACGGACATCAAGCTCGACAAGCGCGGATTCATCCCCGTGGATGAGACGTACGCGACGGTCGCCCAGGGCGTCTACGCCATCGGGGACGTGATCGGCGGGGCGATGCTCGCGCACAAGGCCGAGCATGAGGGCATCGCCTGCGTGGAGCACATCGTGACGGGCTATTGCCACGTCGATTACGATGCGATCCCCAACATCGTGTACACCAATCCCGAACTCGCCTGCGTCGGCAGGACGCAGGAACAGCTTGACGAAGCGGGCATCGAGTATCGAAAGGGCGTCTTCCCTTTCCGTGCCAATGCCCGCGCCCGGACGCTCGATCAGGTTGACGGACTGGTCAAGGTGCTCACCGACAGCCGCACCGACCGGCTGCTGGGCGTGCATATCCTCCACGCCCGGGCGGGCGACATGATCGGCGAGGCGGCCGCGGCCATTGCGTTCGCCGCCAGCGGCGAGGATCTTG
>JBGTFI010000748.1:0-4094 GCA_041747335.1 Phycisphaeraceae bacterium
CGTCCTGTTCGCGGGCGCGGGCGCGGGGTACCGGCTGGGGCGGGAATCCCGCGATGAGTTCGGCGAACCCCACGCGGGGCGGATCTACCTCGACCACGAAACCCATGAGATGCTCCCGGGCTCCACCGGCGAGGGCGATCACCGTCTCCCGGCCTACACCTATCGCCTGTGCCTGACGACGGATCCCGCCAATTCATACGTGCTCGATCGCGAGCCCGATGGATACGACCGCTCGCTCTATCTGCCTTATCTGGAAGACCTCGCCAAGGGGCGGCTCGGTCCGCCTTCGCAGTGGGTCGATGGGCGCGGGTATTTCTCGCCGCACTTCGATACGGTCGTCCGCGCGCTTTCCATGGCCGAGCTGCCCAACGGGAAGATGGACGCCAACATCAATCCGCGGGCGCTGGCGTTCCCCTTCGCCGGGGAGAATGACGACTATCCCGAAGCCGACTGGGACCGTCGCGAACAGATCGCCCGGCGACACCGCCAGATCACGCTCGGCCTGATCTACTTCCTCCAGAACGATCCGTCCGTGCCTCCGCCGCAGCGCGAGCTGGCGCGGAAGTATCACCTTCCCAAGGACGAGTTCGAGGACAACGGCCACCTGCCTTACCAGCTTTACATCCGTGAGGCCCGCCGCCTGCGCGGGCGTTATGTGCTGACCGAACACGATGTCACCTCCACCGGCGAAGGCCGCACCCCCATCCATGTCGACAGCATCGCGTGCGGGGAGTTCCCCATCGACAGCTTCCCCGTCCGGAAGAAGGAACCGGGGCACGACCGCGTCCTTGAAGGGTACCTGTGCATGGTGGATGAGGTCACGCGGCCGTACCAGATTCCTTATCGCATCATGCTTCCGGAGACGGCCCAGGGGCTGATCGTTCCGGTGGCGGCGTCGGCGACGCACGTGGCGTTTTCGACGATCCGCATGGAGCCGACCTGGATGGCGATGGGACAGGCCGCGGGCGCCGCGGCCCACCTGTGCCTGATGATGAACCGTCAGCCGGCCGAGCTTTCCTGCGCGGCGCTGCAGCGCCTGTTGCTGCGGCAGCGTCAGGTCATCACCTACTTCGATGATGTCCCCCAGCGACACCCGGCATGGAAGGCCATCCAGTTCTGGGGCGCGCGGGGGTTCTTCGATGCCTACGTCGCCCGCCCGGATGACCGCCTGGACCCCGAAGACGCGGCCGTGTGGTTGCAGAAGATCGCGGGCATGGACGCATCACCCCTCGAATCCCGAACGACCGGCGCCGCGAGATCTCTCGCCGTCGCCGCGGCGACGGGCCGGGCTGCCGCACCCTCTTCCGACCGACCGCGGGAGTCGTTCGGCGAACTGCTCTCCACTCTCGCCCCCCAGGCGAGCGATCCGTCCGCCGTGCCGGATCACGGCCGGTTGCTCGATGAGATCCGCTGCGGCGCGATCGGCCGCATGTCCCGCGGGGACTTCTGTCGCGCGCTGTACGATCTATTTGATACCTG
This sequence comes from Phycisphaeraceae bacterium, assembly GCA_041747335.1. Lineage (GTDB taxonomy): Bacteria > Planctomycetota > Phycisphaerae > Phycisphaerales > Phycisphaeraceae > JBGTFI01. The sequence continues at coordinate 1,480 of JBGTFI010000748.1, forward strand.
CGCCATCTGATAACGTGAGCGCGGATTGCGTCGCGCGACGCCCCGTTGTCCCCGCCTGTACCGGTCACTCACCATGCAGATCGAAGTTCGCTGGCAGGATATGGCCGTACTCGCCGCGTACCTCCTGGGTATGGCGGCGATGGGCGTCTACTTCGCCCGCAAGAACGAAACCACCGAGCAGTATTTCGTCGGCGATCGTTCCTTCAAGGGCTGGGTGCTGGGGCTGTCCATGCTCGGGACGTCCATCAGTTCCGTGACGTTCCTCGCGTTTCCCGCGGCCGCGTACGTGCGTGACTGGCGGCAGCTTGTGATGAACCTCATGCTCCCGGCCGCGGCGGTGCTGGCCGTGGTCGTGTTCATCCCCTTCTTCCGGCGCGGCAACCTCACCTCCGCCTTCGAGTACCTCGGCGAGCGCTTCGGCCCGGTCGTGCGGCTCTACGGGACGCTGAGCTTCATCCTGCTGCAACTGATCCGTCTGGGGAAGGTGCTGTTTCTGGTCTCGATTCCGGTGGCGCTGCTCACCGGGGCCGACACCACCCACGTCATCGTCGCGGTGGGTGTCTTCATCGCGCTGTACACCGTGCTCGGTGGCATCGGCGCGGTGATCTGGACGGATGTCATCCAGGCCTTCGTCCTCTGGGGCGGGGGGATCGTCTGCCTGGTCTACATCGCCCTGGCTCTGCCCGAGGGGCTCGGGCAGATCATCGAAGTCGGCGTCAGTCACAACAAGTTCCACCTCGGCGGCATGAAGTGGAGCCTGAGCGAGCGCACCTTCTGGACCGTCGCGCTTCTGGGGCTGTACGAGTTCATCGGCATGTACGCCAAGGACCAGAACATGGTCCAGCGCTACGCCGCGGCGCGTTCCACTCACGACGCACGCCGGGCGACGATCATCTACTCCATCGCGGCCGTGCCGACCTGGACGTTCTTCTTCTTCCTGGGCACGAGCGTTTTCGTGTTCTACAAGGTCCTGCCCGACCCGGCCGTCGCGGGTCTGCAGGCCGATGAAGTCTTCCCCTACTTCATCCTCACGCAGATTCCCGCCGGGATCGCCGGCCTGGTCATCGCCGGCGTCCTGGCTGCCGCCATGTCCAGCCTCGATTCGAGCATCAACGCCGTCTCGACCCTCGTCACTGTCGACCTCATGAAGCCCTACCTCGCGCGCAACCGCGAGGACCGCTTTTACCTCAAGTGGGCGCGCGTGATCGCCACGATCACCAGCGGCGTCATGATCGCCGGGGCGGTGCTCTTCAGCTCCGTCCAGAAAGAGAGCATGAACGATCTGAGCTGGATCATGGCTTCGGTCTTCGGCGGGTGCCTGCTGGGCGTCTTCATGCTTGGGTTCTTCACCACCCGCGTCGACAACACCGCCGTCCTCATCGCACTGATCTTCGCCGTCGCCGCGAACGTTTACCTGGGCGTCAGCGCCGCGGGCAGGCTCCCTGAAGCCTGGCGCGTTCCCATCCACGAATACTGGATCGGCCCGCTGGTCAACGCCATCTTCGTCGTCATCGCCCTGGCGGCGTGCATCATCCCCCGCGAAAGCGAGAAGAACCTCGAGGGGCTGACCGTCTGGACCATGCCGCACTACCGCTGAGAAACGCCATGACCTTTGCCATTCCCGACAGCCTCCGCCGCCAATATCAGCATGAAGGTTTTTTCGTTCTTGAATCGGTCATCCCCGAGGAGCACCTGGCGCTGCTCCGCGCGGAGGGCGCCCTGGCCATCGAGGACATGCACGCGAAGATGGACGCCGCGGGGAGCGATACTCTGGGCATCAACCATCGCGGCAAACGCTACTTCGTCGGCCAGTCGTGGCGCGAGCACCCGCGCCTGGGGGTGTTTCTTTTCAGCGACCTCATGGCCGGGATCTGCCGCGCCACGCTCGGCCTGGCCGCGTTCCTTCACAGCGATCAGTACGTCGTCAAGTGCGAGAAGACGGGCATGAGCTTCGGATGGCATCAGGATGGGGCGTATGTCCATCACCGCATCGGCGACCATCCCGAGTGCATCACCTGCTGGTGCGCGCTGGATGATGCCGATGAAACCAACGGGACCATCTACATCCTTCCGGCCTCGCGCTTCGGCAAGCGCGAGCTTGTAGAGCACCGGAAAGACCCAAACTCCAACGACCGGGTCGGGTACTTCGGTGATGACCCCGGCGACGCGGTCATTGCGCCTGCCGGGAGCATCGCCGTCTTCTCCAGTCTCGTCTTCCACCGCAGCGGGCCTAACCCCTCCGGCCGCCAGCGCCGCGCTTACCTCGCGCAGTACGCCCCTGCCCCGATCCGCAACAAGCCCGGCGAGTGGCCGCAATACTTCGCCGAACCGTTCCTTGAAGACGGGCGGCCGCTGCCCTCGGCCCTTCGGCACGCCGCCCAATCCCTCCCACACGAAAGCACTCGATGAAACTCCCGCCCGCGACCGTGCCGTTTCGCGGCATCATCCCGCCCCTGGTCACCCCCCTGCGCGAGGATCAATCCTTCGACCCGGCCGCGCTGGTCCGTCTGATCGATCACGTCCTGTGCGGCGGCGTTCACGGGCTGTTCATCCTCGGCACCACCGGCGAAGCGCCCTTGCTTCCGATCGCCGTGCGCCGCGAAGTCATCGCGGCC
>JBGTFI010000749.1:0-9893 GCA_041747335.1 Phycisphaeraceae bacterium
CCGGCCATGCGGCCCTTGACGATCGCCCACGCCTCAGCCACGCCGTAGCGCTCGGCCAGCAGGATGCCCGCGAGCGTGCCGACGTAGTGCGTTCGGTCGATCAGTGAGTCGTACTTGGATTCCCGCTTCCGTGCGGGTACAATGCTGTGCATCGAATCAGTCCTTGCTGGCGGGAGTCAGCGTGCGGGAGTCCAACTCAGCACGCGGCTACCGCTTTGCCCGTCAACCGTTGCCCGCTACTCGCAGGCGCGGCTCGGTCTGGTTCCATTTCACACGCGGCGGACAGCCCGCCGCCACCCATGTCTTCAACTCATCGACCGCGTACAGCACACGCCCCGCATCGCCGATCTTCAACGGACGCGGCCCGATGTCGCCCCGCTTGTCCCATCGGTCAAGCGTTGACTTCGATATCCCCAGCATGCGCGCCGCGTCAGCAGGTCCAACCAGCATCGGCTCGGCCACACACAACACGCGGGAGGTCTGGCGTTCGGTGGTTTTCATGCCACCACCTCTGCCAACCGTTCGGCCTCGAATTGCTCAAGCGCCGCCAGCGGAACCCGGTAGCAAGGTCGCCTGCCGCCCGGTCGCCGGATGTCGATGGCCCGCAGGTCGCCGCCGCGAATCAGGCGCAGAACGGCCTCGCGGCACATGCTCAGACGCGCGGCAACTTGGTTCACGTCCAAGTGCGGATGTGGTGTTATGGTTGCCATGCCCCAACAGTAAGGGGCGAGCAACGATTATCGGTGGGATTTCGGTGGGATGTGGTTCAGAATGTAACCGTCGCCCCGGACGGCGCGAATGGCGTCGGCAATGTCCCCATGCCCCAGCCGCCGCAGGCGATCCACCACCATCCGCTTGATCTCTTTCAGGTCGGACCTCACGGCCTCATCGTTGCCCTTGCGAACTTCCTTTTCCAACGCCTGCTTCGACACCGGCTCCCCCTGATGCTCGGCCAGGCAAGCGAGGAACCAGTAGGACGCGGTGTTGCCAAGCTCAACAGGAACCCCGTTGACGGACACCGTGTATGTGTCGCCGTCCGCGAACGCATCGGGCCGGACCGAACCGCACATGATGCCAACGTGATACATGACGGTGCGCCGGTTGCCCGAATCCACAAAGGTCATCGACGGGGGGGCAAGCCCTTCCCGATGATGCCGCCGAAGCTGCTGCCCCAGCGCATACCCCGTCAGAAAGTCGGGGTCGGCTACCACGCGAGCTTCGGGTAGTTGACGGGTTACAGGCTTCCGCGCCTTTCGCTTCGCCTTCGGCATGATCGCACCTGCCTTTCAGGGTCGGGCGCTTGCGGGCGAGCGGCGGCAGGTGCGAACTGTACCGCCCGCCCGCGAAGCTTTGGGAAGCTGGCCAGCTTCCACCCGACGACGTTCATTTTACCTTCCGCACAAGCCCCCGCGCCAGCATCGCCACGCGCTCACGGTCCGCCCGCTTCAGCTTCGGCCAGCAGTCCAGCAGCGCGCGCAGATTCACGCATGTATCGTCATGGTTCAGCAGCGGCGTAGGACCGCTGGTAGGCCCGCCGGTGTTGTTGATGCTTCGCAGCTTGTGTAAGGGAAAGGGTTTAGCGGTGGGGGCGTGACGATTTACAGTCTGCCCCGTTTGGCCGCTTCGGTACTCGCCCGGTGAGGTCGTCAGACAGTCTACGCGGCTGCAAATCCCTGTCAATCGCTTGGATACCTGCCTGTGCGGGCGGGTCGGGCGGAGATCGGTTCGGCGGTCGCCGGTACGAGACCCATCGGGACTTTCACCGCCGCCTTCGCCCCATTGCGATGCCCCCCAGCAGCATGAGCGTTCCCACCGCGGGTTCGGGGACGGCGGCCCCGGAGTTTGCCAGGCGTTGTTCGAAGGCCGCCACGTCGAACGCGTCGAGCTCGCCGCTGGCATCGAAGTCGCCCAGGATGTCGGGGTTGAGGCCGGGGTTGGCCGCGGCGTACGCGGCGGGGTCAGCCAGGGCCAGCTCCAGCCCCGCGATGTCGAAGGCGTCGAGCGTGAAGTCGCCGTCAAAATCTCCGAGCACCATGCGGATGAGGTTGATGCGCGTTCCGACGACGCGCGTGAAGGGCGCGCTGAAGGGCGTGCCGTCCGCCAGGGTGCCCGAGAGCGTGCCGGTGAGCGGCGGCGGGACCAGGCCGTAGGGGATCGGCTTGCCGTCACGCTGGAAGTCCGTGCCGTAGATGTTGAAGACGCCCAATTGCGTGGCCTGGAGGCTGCCGCCGACCTGCCCGCCGCGGAGGTCGATCGTCGAGTTTCCCCCGGCCGTGAGCCGCGTGGTCACCTGCCCGCCGGTCATGAGGAAAAAGCCCGACCCGGTCGCGCTAAGCTGTCCGATGGAGGCCTCGCCGCTCATGCCCCCGGTGGCGCGATCGGGCGAGGTGATGTTGTTGACGGCCGCCTCGCCACGCAGGGTGAAGCGGGAATCATCGCGGGCTTCGAGGGTGTTGATGGAGCCGGCCTGGGCGTCGAGAGTGGCATTGTTGAGCAGGGTCATCCCCCTGACCGTCCCGCCGCCGGCCATGCCTTGGCGCATCACCGCGCGGGTTTGATCCCGAAGCGACACGGCGCCGTCTCTGGTGACTGATCCGCCTTGAATCTCCAACACGGCCGATTCGGAAAAGTCGATCAGCCCTTCGATCAGCCCGTCGGTGATCGTCAGCTTGGCCTGGTCGAACGCGAAGACTGGCCGGAAGAAACCCAGCGTTCCCCCGCTGATCTGCGCCGTGGACTGGTCGAGCATCATCACATGCCCGGTGAGCGTCACGCCCGAGAGCGAAGCGTGCGCCTGATCCGAGAGCATCAGGTGGGTGACGATCTCGCCGCCCGTGAGCGTCCCTGTCGCCCCGCCCTCGAGGCGCAGGCCGCGCTCGAGCAATGCGCCGGTGTTTACCTGCACCTGCGTGCCGACACCCTTCGGGCTGCTCCCTGCCAGGACGGTCATCGCCTGCGGGTTGGCGGCGGAGAAAGCGTGTACGCCGCCGTCGAAGAGTTGGAGTCCAAGCTGCGGGGCGGCGCCGGACTCGTGGAGGGTGATGGAGGCGGGGGCCTCGAAACTGTAGCGATAAGTGGACACCCTTCCGTCTCCGAGAAAGGTGGTCAATACGCCGGAGGTTTGGGTCAGCGCGCCCGGAGCGAGCGGGTCGCCGTTGTGGAGGTAGTGGCTGGCGGTGATGTGGGCGGTGCCGGAGTCGCGTGCCGCGAACCCTGCCTCAATGTGTGTTTCCACATACTCGGCGGTACCGGTGTCCCATACGGAGGATGCAAAAAGCGTCGCTCCCTCGAAGAGTGCAGTGCCTCGAACGGTCACGCGGTTCCCCCACCCACCTTCCATGTGGAAATTGGTCAGACGCCGTGTGTCAACGTTCCGCTCGATCCGCGTATCGACCAGATGAACTGAGGCGCTGTGCGTGACCGTCAGGTCTTCTTTGATGAGGCTTTCGCGAAAGTTCGCTGAGCTGGCGTTTTCCACAATGGCGCTTCGAGATACGGTCAGCCGTTCGGCGTCCAGGTGCCCGCTGGAGACCCTGACGCCCGCCCCGCCGGCCCGCGCGATGAAGACATCGCGGAGCGTGGCGTGGCCTCCGCTGACATTGAAGATCTGATCAACTTCCGTGTTGCTGACAGTTGCAACCGCCTCACCCCACACTAGACCCGACCCCATCCGAACATGATCCACCTCGGCGACGGATTGACCCCCAAAACTCAGAGATCCAAGCACCCGAGCGCCGCTAATCATCACCGAAGCGCTCTCTCGAGCATCCAGTCGCTCGATCTCTCCCCCGATGATGTCCGTCGCGGAGTTGCCCCGGACTGCGAGTTCGACCTCCACGTCCACATCCGTCACCGTCGCCTGGGCCTCGCCTCGAATCGTCAGGTTCTGCGCTGCCACCTCCGTCAGTGTCGCCTGAGCTCCTTGAACGACGATCGGCCCCGTTACCGTCGTCTGGGCCACATTGAGCGACGACGCCCCGAAACTCACCAGCCGCTCCCTGATCTCCCCGCCCGTCATCATCAAGGAAGAACCGTCGCGGATCGCTAGCGTTTCGCCGATCGCGACATCCGAAAGCTCGGCGGCCGCGGCGTCAAAGAGCAAGAGCGCCCTGTCGATGCGGCCGCCCGTGGCTGCGAAGGAGCTTTGCTGCCGGGCGATCACCGAGGCGCCGATCTGCGCCTGGTCCAGTACGGCACCGGATTGGCCGCGAAGGTCCAGGAAGGTGCCGATCACCGCGCCCGTTCCGGGCTCGAGCATCGTGGGCGCGCCGCCCGAGGCGTCGCGCACCTCAATACCGGCTGGGGCCACGTTGCCCACCATTTCGAGGTCCGCTGCGCCGCCCGCATCAAACACCAGCGGCGGGGCCGGCAGGGCTTCGGGGACGAGGTTCACATTAAATGTCGCCGGTGTCGTGGTGGACATGTCAAACTTGAAGCTGGCTGTGGATCGATCCGCGTAGATCAGCGTCAGCGTGCCCGTCCGTGGCGGCGTTGACTGGGCATCGAAAGGTTCATTGTCCAGAAAGACCTCCGCGGCCTCCATGTGCAGCGAGGCATCGGGCAGCAGAAAGGCGCGATCGCGAAGGTCGCTGCCGATCAGGCTGAGATTGCTTGAATCCTCCACGAGGACTTCCCCCACGGCCGTGCTGTTTCTGAGGATGACCGCGGATGCATTCCTCAGCCGCGTCGTCCCGGGGATGGACGCATCGGTCAGATCCACCAGACTCTCGCCGGATGTGTTGACCCCGCTGAGCAGCGTGACGCCATGCCCCTCGATGACGCCGCGTGTGCTGGTGCTCAGGGTGGTCGCCTGAACGTCCAGCAGAGTGAGATGCCCATCGCCGGATGCCCCCACATTCCCCGAACTGACGATCCGCTCCAGAGTCACCTTCGACTGGTCCGACGCGGAAACCTGAGCCATCGTGCCATCCGTGAACCGGGCGATCGCGTTGTTCTGGATGCTGGGAACCCGTGTCGTGGTGATCCCCTCAATATCGACCCTGGCGTTCTCCCGGATGTTCAGGGCCGTCTGCACCTGAAGGTTGCGCCCGGTGAGGTTCGCGAAGTTGGTGACGAGGATTCCGTTGAGCACCGCGTCCTCGATGTCCACGACTGATACGTCATAGGCATCGAGTTGCTGCACGGTTCCGCCGACTACCTGAGTCATTGTGGTTTGCCGTGTCTGAAGGGAAGCCAGCGCTATCTCCTCCACCCGCGCCGAGGAATCCGCGTGCAGGCGCAGGTTCGTCGCCGATCCCCCCAGCAGTTCCACGCGCGCCCGGCCTGAGGTCGTGATCGTGGAGGCCGTGCCACCCTCCATCACGAACATCGCGCGGTCGGAGAGGTTGACGTTGGTGAGTGTCCCGGCCTGAAGCGCCGTCACCGTGTCGTGCCGCCCGATCAGTGTGCTGAGCTGGCCGTTGCCGCGTAGCGTCACCCTCGCGCGGTCCTGCGCGGTCAGGGTGCGGTTGTTCATCTGCACGGCGTTGAGGTCGGCCTGGGAATCGCCGGCCATCGCCAGCGTGCTCACGCTTCCCCCGATCATCGCCAGGTTCGCGGCGTCGCTGAGCGTCAGCGTGACGACGTTCACAAGCGACAGACTCATCGTCGAATCGCCCTGAGCCCTGGCGCCGTCAGCCCCCAGCGTGCCGCTGCTCATGGTCATGGAGGCCTGGTCGTTGAGGACCAGCTCCCGGATCGTGCTGGCCTGGGCTTCGAGCGTCGCCTGGTCCCAGAGCGTGAGGGAGTGCATCGTGCCAGCACCCGTGAAGACGCTGGTCATGTCGAAGGCCTGCGAAAAGCTGCTCACCGTCCCGCCCATCAGCTCGAAGCCGGAGGAGCCGAACACGCTCATCCCTCCGCCGACACCCCCGCCGGTCATGCGCACCTGCGTGGGGTCTCCCGCGGCCGAATCCAGGATGATGATCGAATCCCCGCTCAGCCCGGCGCTCGAATCCAGGATGTGCAGCATCCCGTCATCGAAGGTCACCCCCAGCCCCCGGCCGGCGAACAGCAGCGACAGCCCCGCACAGAACATGCGACGGTTCAGGCGTCCACACGGTTTCATCTTCACCTCCGGTTTTCGCACCAGCCCAGCGGATTTGCCCAGAACCCCCGGCCTGACATCCCGGCCGAGCCTTCCACTTCCTCCAGCGGCGTCCGGGAAACCCGGCGCACGACTCACTCATCATACCGGCTATCAAACGATCCGGCAATCAAATACTTCGATTTGCCGGGAGCGCCGGTGCGCCGCGACCCGACAGGCCCGCCCCCCTGATTTCCGGACCTTCCTTTGAAATCCGCCCGCCGGGCCGCTACGATCGTGCATCCCGGAATCCGTGCGTCAGGGGCGTGAGCAGCGCCACGGACGATGATCGCGGCGCGGGGTCTGTATGAGCGCGCAACTGGATATAGCCAATTCGCAGGTTCTGGTCCTCAACAAGCTCTGGATGGCGATCCGCATCGTCGACGCCAGGCGTGCGTTTTCCCTCGTCTTTCGCGACCTGGCCGAGGTGATCCGCGTCGATGACGGCTCTTACGCTGGGTGCGACTTCGACACCTGGACGGACATCAGCCTCGCCCGCGAGAAGTACGGGGTGGACCACTCGCACTACGACTGGATCAGGACCGTCCAGATGGACATCGCCGTGCCCAAGATCATCCGCCTGCTCGGGTACGACCGCCTGCCGCGCCAGTCGGTCAAGCTCAACCGGCGCAACATCTTCGCCCGCGATGGCAACCTCTGTCAGTACTGCGGCCGAAAGTTCCCCACCTCGGAGCTGAGCCTGGACCACGTCAGGCCGCGCAGCCGCGGCGGCGGCAGTTCGTGGACGAACCTGGTCTGCTGCTGCGTGCGCTGCAACGCCCGCAAAGGCGGCCGCACGCCCGACGAGGCCCACATGAAGCTCGTCCGCCCGCCCATTCAGCCGACGCGCAACCCGGTGATCAGCCTGCGCCTGGGCAACGGCAAGTACGCCAGCTGGAAGACGTTCCTGGACAACGCGTACTGGTCGGTGGAGCTGAAGTAGGGGGGCTCACCGCCGCATCCCCGGATGCAACGCGTGCGCGCGGTTATGCACGAGGCTGCCACTTCCGGGGGTCTGGAACTCCTCATCGTGCATCAGGCCCTGGTGGCCGATGTCGTTTAGGGCGATGTCCGTCACGAGGATGCGCCGGGAGTGGGTGCTCACCGCCTCGGTGACGTAGCGGTGGGTTTGGCCGACGATCTGCCCGAACGCGTCGGTGTCGAAGGTGTCGAACACACCGTCCTGGTTCGCATCGCCCTGGAGGTCAATGTCCAGCCCGGGATGCACCGACTCCCACGCGCCCGGATCGGACAAGGCCGACTCGAACGCCGAGACGTCGAAGGCGTCGACCTGGCCGTCGCCGGTCATGTCGCCCTTGGCGCGGTGCCACGGGCTGTCGAGTTGGGCGGTGGCGGTGGGCATCGGTGTGGCATTATACCGGGCGTAAAGGTATTCGAACAGCGCGGCGCCATGATCATGGTTCAACGCAGTCAATGCCGTAGTCGATTTCAAGATGGCTGAGCAGGTGGTCAAGAATACGAGACATCTCGATGAGTCCGTATCCGACAATCCCTTTACTCAAGGCAGCGTATTCTTGATCTACTAGGCCATGGATCGAAATCAGGCTATTCATGCAAGCGAACACATCCGCAGTCGCGTTGCATTCTGAATCCTCCACACCGAATTGGGTCATAAACCGGTGTGGAGACACATCACTTGGTACGCCTACCTCATTCCACCAGCTTAGGACTCGCGCGTCTTCGGTGTCGTTCTCATCGACGTGTTTCAACAGCCGCTGTATCGCCGAGGCGCCTACTCTTGCGACTTGATAGATCTGCTGCGCGTTCTCTAACGACATGGGCATTGCGCTGCCGCGTTCGACCAGGACGCGGAATCCATCAATCGCAGATTTCAAGCGCTGCGCCTCAGACGAAGATTCAGGGTAATATCGGCTTAGGTTCATCCGATCTTGCTCGTGTTCAATCCCTGCAGTTAGCCCTTGTTGATCAATCTCTCGAGCCATTCGACCTGATGCTTCAGTCGGAGAGTCTCTGAGCTCCTTTCATCCCATTCGTCTCCGTACTTCTTCTGATGCTCCTTCAGCGACTTCTTCAGGCTTTTCAACCGCGCCTTCTTTTCTTTCAACGAGAGGTTGCTCATTTGCTTCCGCCACTTATCCAGATTCTGGAACTGCTTGACCGCGCGCAGCCAGACCTCTTTCTTCGCATCGCTCCAATGCGTGCATTTGATCAATCGAATCGCTTCATCCCACTGCTGGCGAACAGCAGCATTCAGGATACTCTGTGTAGGAGAATCCAATGCGGTCCCCATTGGATCACGGTAGTGGAACGGGCGGCTATCAAGATAGGTGTACGCCCCCAGCCCATCCTGGTACCCATCCCCCGCGGTGGGGAGCAGGCCGTCCTCGTCCGCCATCCACGGATCCCGCTGCACGAACCGCCTCATCCCCGGGTGCAGCGTGCGCGCACGGTTATGCACGAGCGAGCCGTTCGCCGTCTGGAACTCCTCATCGTGCATCAGGCCCTGGTGGCCGATGTCGTTTAGGGCGATGCCGTTGGCGTTGCGCCGCGACTGGAGCGTGGGCGCGTGGCTGACGAACGGCAGCGCGAGCGTCTGCGCGATCAGGCCCTCGAAGGCGCTGAGGTCGGATGAATCCAACGAGCCATCATCGTTGCAGTCCCCGCGTGCCACGCCGTCGAGCATCGGGTAGGTCGAATGGTACGATGCCAGGTTCGACAGCGCCGTCTCGAACGTGCTCACATCCGACGCATTCACCACCCCGTCGCCGGTCATATCGCCCTTGGCGCGGTTCCACGGGCTGTCGAGTTGGGCGGTGGCGGTGGGCATCGGTGGGGCATTATACCGGGCGTCGGGGTAAATCGGGCGCGGCGCCGCTGGGCTTCGCGGATCTAGCCCAGCCTACCTCCTGGGGCGGCGGTCGTCGGGGTGATCCCCAGCTTCCCCCCCCTTTCCCCCCTCCCATCCCCCACGCTACCTTATCCTGCTGACCCACTCCGGGGCAGCGGGGGGGCATTATTTCGGGCCATGTCCGCCCAGTCGTCATCACCGACAACCCACGTCCTATGCGCGCTGCTTAAGTCGGCCGCGCGGGTCGCCGATGGGAAGCTGGGAAAACTGGGAGGTCATCGTATGAAATCCGCTTCGGGGAACGGCTTTGAGATGAAAAACATGGCGGCCCAGCAAGACTCATCGGACCTGGCTAAGAAGGACATCTTCACCACCGGTGAGGCCGCCGAGGTGTGTAAGGTCTCCCAGCAGACGATCATCCGCTGCTTCGACAGCGGCCGCTTGCGCGGGTTCCGTGTCCCGGGCAGCCGGTTCCGGCGCATTCCGCGCGAGGAGCTGATCCGCTTCATGCGGGAGAACAACATCCCCACGGACCTTCTCGAAGGCGGCAAGCACCGCGTGCTGGTGGTCGATGACGACCAGCAGATCGTGGACCTGTTCGTGGATGTGCTCTCGCGCGACGGGCGGTTCGAGGTGCGCACGGCCACCACGGGCTACGACGCGGGCGTGCTGACCGAGCAGTTCAAGCCGGACCTGATCATCCTGGACTACATGCTGCCGGACATCAACGGCAACGTCGTCTGCCGGACCATCCGCCAGAAGCCCGAGCTGGCGAAGACGCGCATCGTGATCGTCTCGGGGGCGGTCAATCAGGACGAGGTCGAGGGACTGCGCAAGGCCGGGGCGGACGACTTCGTGAAAAAGCCTTTCAACATCGAGAAGCTCGTCCAGCGCATCGTCGAACTGCTCGAGATGAACGCCGGATGAACGGCGCCGCCCGCTCGACCGGCGACCCGACGCGCGCAGGATTCCGCCGCC
>JBGTFI010000750.1:0-12024 GCA_041747335.1 Phycisphaeraceae bacterium
GGGGTACGGGTATGGGACGATCGAGCTGGAGGCGGGGGGGGAGGTGGTGCGGGGGGCGCACGCGATGGTGTTCAACATGGGGCTTTACGGGCCGCGATGGGCGATGGCGCCCGGGGCGCGGGCGGACGACGGTGTGCTGGACTGGGTGGTGCTGGAGCGTCCGGGGCGTTGGTGGGCCCTGCGGTATATGGCGGCGGCGGCCCGGGGTCGGCTGGATGAGGTGGAAGGTGTGCGGCGTGGGCGGGCGGGGGAGGTGAGGCTCAGGGCGTGTGGGGAGGGAGTCCAAAGTCCCAAGTCCAAGGTCCAAGGTCTGGAGGGCGGATTTGAGGATGGTGCGGGGGTTTCGGTGCAGGCGGATGGTGATCCTGCGGGGGAACTGCCGGTGACGATCCGGTCGGTGGCGGGGGCGCTGGGGGTGGTGGAGATGGGAGCGGAAAAAAAACCCGGCGGAATAGAACGCGACTTTGGCGAAAGTCAAGGCTAATATGAGGGCATGCTGAAAAATTCTCGCGGGGGCGACTTGTGTGGCTGGGGGAAAGGGGCTATAGTGCCTGATTCGAGACGGGACAGACTGGGCTGGTGCATTCCTAAAGTGTTATCTATCTTCCGTTTAGCCATTGCTTGATCGAGGTGGTCAATGCAGACGAGGACGGTGCGCGATTTTTCCAAGCGCGGCGACGCGCTTTCCATTCCGAACCTGGTGGCGGTGCAGGAGGCGGCCTACGACCGTTTCCTGCAGCTGAACCGGCCTTACGACGGGCGCGACCCGGAGATGGGGCTGGAGGCGCTGCTGCGCGAGGTGTACCCCATCGCGTCGTACGACGGCACGATGAAGCTTGAGTACCTGTACTACAAGCTCGACGAGCCCAGGTACACGCCCGACGAGTGCCGGCAGCTTCGGCTGACGTACGGCCGACCGTTCCGGGTAGGGGTGCGTCTGGTGCGTCAGGACGTGGCGGAGATTCCCCAGGAGGAGATCTACCTGGGTGAGATTCCGGTGCTGATGGGCGGTGGCGAGTTCATCATCAACGGCGCCGAGCGCGTGATCGTGAACCAGCTGCACCGCTCGCCGGGCGTGGATTTCTCCATCGCCTCGGCAGAGGGCGACCGTCCGCTGCACTCTGCCAGGATCATTCCTGAGCGGGGGTCGTGGATCGAGCTGGAGGTGTCGAAGAAAGACGTCCTCCAGATGCGCATCGACCAGTCGACGAAGATTCCGTCGACGACGTTCCTGCGCGCCATCGACGAGCGGTACTCGACCACCGATGCGCTGATCCGCACGTTCTACGACACGGTGGCGGTGAAGGTGCAGGATCTTCAGCCGACGGACTTCGCCGTGGGCGCGATCATCGACCCGGATTCGGGCGAGGAGGTCGTGCGCGCCGGGGCCATGATCGGGGAGGCGATCGACAAGGTGATCGGATCGAGCCTCAAGCAGGTGGAGGTGGTGCGGGATGTGAGCGACGAGCTGATCCTCAACACCATCGCGGACGAGCGGCAGGTGGACCTCGAGGAGCTTCAGGTCACCGAGCACGAGTCGGCGCTTCTTCAGCTCTACGCGCGTCTGCGTCCGGGCAATCCCCCGCAGGTGGACAAGGCGCGTCAGCTCTTCGCGGAGAAGTTCTTCGACGAGAACCGCTACCGACTCGGAAAGGTCGGGCGATTCCGCATCAACCGGAAGTTCGACCTGGAGGTTCCGGAGTCGGAGATGAGTCTGCGTTCGGAGGATTTCCTCCACGTGATGATGTACATCCTGGACCTGCGCAACAACCGCAACAAGGCGCACATCGACGACATCGACCACCTGGGCAACCGCCGGCTGCGGACGCTTGATGAGCTTGCGGTCGAGGAGATGCGCAAAGGCTTCCTGAAGCTGCGCCGGACGGTCCAGGAGCGCATGAGCGTGAAGGATCCCGGCGAGCTTGCGAAGATCGCGGACCTGGTGAACTCCAAGAGCATCTCCAGCGCGATCGAGCATTTTTTCGGTCGCGGCGAGCTGAGCCAGGTGGTGGACCAGACGAATCCGCTGTCCCAGCTCACTCACGAACGTCGCCTTTCGGCGCTGGGGCCGGGGGGCCTGAACCGCAAGCGAGCGGGTTTCGAGGTGCGCGACGTGCATATCTCGCACTACGGCCGCATCTGCCCGATCGAGACGCCCGAAGGGTCGAACATCGGTCTGATCGCGTCGCTGGGGATCTATTCGCGGATCGACGAGTACGGATTCCTCCAGACGCCGTACCGCGAGGTGAAGAACGGGAAGCTCACCGGCGAAGTGGTGTACCTGCGAGCGGACGAGGAAATGAAGCTGACGCTCGGCCCGACTGAGGTGATCGACGCCGAGGGCAGGCTCAAGAAGGGCCATGCGCTGGCGCGTGTGGACGGGAACCTGGCGCAGGTGGACAGTTCGGCGATCGACTACATCGACATCAGCCCCAAGCAGATCGTGGGGGTGTCGGCGGCGCTGATTCCGTTCCTGGAGCATGACGACGCGAACCGCGCGTTGATGGGTTCGAACATGATGCGGCAGGCGGTTCCGCTGATCCGCGCGGAGGCGCCGTGCGTGGCGACCGGGCTGGAGAAGGAGATTCCCAGGTATTCGGGCATGGTGGTACGGGCGAAGAACCCCGGGACGGTGACTTTCGTGGATGCCAGCCGGATCATCGTGGACAACGCCGACGAGTACGAGCTTCGCAAGTTCGTGGGGCTCAACGAGCGGACGTGCCTGAATCAGAAGGCGATCGTGAAGCTGGGGCAGAAGGTTCGCAAGGACCAGATCATCGCCGACGGCGCCGCGACTCAGCAGGGGGAGCTGGCGCTGGGGCGCAACGTGCTTCTGGCGTTCAACACCTTCGACGGATACAACTTCGAGGACGCGATCGTCATCAGCGAGAGGCTGGTGAAGAGGGACGTGTTCACGTCGATCCACATCGAGGAGTTCGACGTGGAGATCCGCGAGACGAAGCTCGGTCGCGAGGAGTTCACGCGGGACATCCCCAACGTCAGCGAGAAGATGCTGTCGATGCTGGATGAGAACGGGGTGATCCGCATGGGCGCGTACGTGCGTCCGGGGGACATCCTCGTCGGCAAGGTTTCACCCAAGAGCAAGAGCGAGCTGACTCCCGAGGAGAAGCTGCTGCACGCGATCTTCGGACGCGCGGGCGAAGACGTGAAGAACGATTCGCTGGAAGTGCCCGCGGGGACCGAGGGCGTGGTGATCGGGGCCAAGCGCTTCAGCCGGCGGATGCACCTCAACGAGGATCAGAAGAAGGTTCTCAAGCGGGAGATGCGCGACTACGAAGTGTCGATGAACGAGCGCGCGGTGGAGCTGTTCCGCCAGATGGTGGATCAGATCAACGAAGTGACGGGGTCGCCGCTGATCGATCCGAGCACGCGGCAGAAGGCCGCGGCTTCGGACATCACGGAGGTGGTGCTCGAGCAGATCGGGTCGTTCGATATCGAGTGGATCAAGGGCTCGAAGGCCGCGCGTCAGCAGGCGGAGGTCATTCACGGTCAGTTCTGGCCCCGCATCAAGGCGATCGAGAAGGAGAAGGAGCGTCGCCTGGCGCATATGAAGCGCGGGGATGAGCTTCCGTCGGGCGTGCTGGAGATGGTGAAGGTCTACCTGGCGACCAAGCGCCACCTGGCGGTGGGCGACAAAATGGCGGGCCGCCACGGAAACAAGGGCGTGATCGCGAGGATCGTCCCGGAAGAGGACATGCCGTTCCTGGAGGACGGTACGCCGGTGGACGTGCTGCTCAATCCGCTGGGCGTCCCCTCGCGCATGAACGTGGGCCAGATTCTGGAGCTCCATCTTGGGTGGGCGTGCGGGGTGCTGGGGTTCCAGGCGGTGACGCCGGTCTTCGACAGCGCGACCGAGGAGGAGGTTCACCAGGCGATCGACGAGGCCAACCGCTACGTGCGCGATCGGATGCGCGAGCTGGCGGAGAGCAAGCAGCCGCCGACGAGCGAGGAGCTGCTCGCGCAGATTCTCCGCGGAGGCAAGTGCCAGCTTTACGACGGAAGGACCGGCGAACCGTTCGATCAGAAGACGGCCGTGGGCTACATGTACCTGCTCAAGCTCCATCACCTGGTGGATGACAAGATCCACGCCCGCGCGACGGGTCCGTACAGCCTGATCACGCAGCAGCCGCTGGGGGGCAAGGCGCGGACGGGCGGCCAGCGCTTCGGGGAGATGGAAGTCTGGGCGCTCGAGGCGTACGGGGCGGCGTACATTCTCCAGGAACTGCTGACGGTCAAGAGCGACGACGTGGAAGGCCGGACGAAGATCTACGAGTCGATGGTCAAGGGCACGAACACGCTCGAAGCGGGCATGCCCGTGGCGTTCGACGTGCTTTGCAACGAGATCAAGGGTCTGGGGCTGAACATCACCCTGGAGAAGGCCGCGATGGACGGTGGCGGAATTCTGTAGGGGTGTGAGGCCGATGAGCTGGTTTGAAATGAGCCGAGACAGCCGCCGAGCAGCGAGACTGGCGCATCGCCACGGGCACGCCCGCAGCGCGGTGAGTCGGTCTTACTTCTCGGCGTATGCCGCGCTGGCGGGTGTTTTCGAGCAGACTGGGTCCACGCAGTTCCGTTACGGCGGCGTCAATCCCGGGCATCGGCAGTTGCTGGCGTTGTCGGCCAACAATCTGGATCCCAGACGATATGCGGCGCACGTCCGCCGGAATGTGAAGCAGTCGTTGCGGATTCTTCAGGCGTCCCGGATCAACGCGGACTACAACCCCGACGGCACATGCGTGACGCTGGAGGATGCGCTGATCTGCGTGCGAAATGCCACGGCGGTCCTGCTGGGACTGGAGGTGCTGGCATGATCGCGCGAGGGTGTCGGGATATCGCCCAGGTCGTTCAGGAGGCGCTGCGCAAGGCTCACGAAGCGGGCAAGCGGGCGCGCGTGCAGGCGGACGGGGTGGTGGAGGAGCTCGACGGCCAGTGGTATTACGTACCGGTTGAGATCGCCCCGTACGATCGCGAGCTGGGCACGTTTTACGAGCTGTTCAGCCGTGTCGAGGATTCGCTGGAATCGCAGGGCATAAACGTGCTGCTGGTCCCGGTTCGCCGGGAAACCCCGGCCGGCGATTTCGACGGTCATCACTGAGGACAGGCAGCGTCAGGATACTACGTTTAGCGAGCTATACCCAATGGCAGAAGCAATCTACGATCGCGTGAACGACTACGCCGGGGTGAAGATCACCCTCGCCAGCCCCAACGACATCCGCTCGTGGAGCTTCGGCGAGGTCAAGAAGCCCGAGACGATCAACTACCGGACGTACCGTCCGGAGAAGGACGGGCTGTTCTGCGAGCGCATCTTCGGTCCGGAGCGGGACTACGAGTGCGCCTGCGGGAAGTACAAGGGCACGAAGTTCAAGGGCATCATCTGCGACCGCTGCGGGGTGAAGGTGACGCACAGCCGCGTGCGGCGCAAGCGCATGGGGCACATCAACCTCGCCGCGCCCATCGTCCACATCTGGTTCTTCAAGGCCATCCCCAGCCACCTGGGCAACCTGCTGGCGATGAAGACCAGCGACCTCGAGAAGGTGATCTACTTCCAGGACTACGTGGTGATCGATCCGGGCGACGTTCCGGACCTGAAGGAGCGTCAGGTGCTCACCGAGGACGAGTACCGCGTCCTGCGCGAGCAGCACGGAACCGCCTTCACCGCGATGATGGGGGCCGAGGCGGCCAAGGAGCTGCTGCTGCGCCTTGACCTCCAGCAGGTGCAGGAGGAGCTGCGCGAGGCGCTCAAGAACACCCGCAGCAAGCAGAAGGTCAAGGACCTTTCCAAGCGCCTGAAGATCGTTGAGCAGATCCGCCAGTCGGAGAACCATCCCGAGTGGATGGTGATGGACGTGATCCCGGTGATTCCCCCGGATCTGCGGCCTCTGGTGCTGCTCGAAAGCGGCAACTTCGCCACCAGCGACCTCAACGACCTGTACCGGCGTATCATCAACCGCAACAACCGGCTCAAGAAGCTGATGGACCTCAACGCGCCGGAGGTCATCATCCGCAACGAAAAGCGCATGCTCCAGCAGTCGGTGGACGCGCTCTTCGACAACGGGCGCTGCCGCAGGCCGGTGCTGGGATCGAGCAACCGTCCGCTGAAGTCTCTCACGGACATGATCAAGGGCAAGCAGGGACGCTTCCGTGAGAACCTGCTGGGCAAACGCGTGGACTACTCGGCGCGGTCGGTGATCGTGGTCGGGCCGGAACTCAAGCTCCATCAGTGCGGACTTCCCAAGAAGATCGCGCTGGAGCTTTACCAGCCGTTCATCATCCGCAAGCTCAAGGAGCACGGGCTGGTGGACACGATCAAGTCCGCCAAGAAGATGCTCGAGCGCCGCGATCCCGAGGTCTGGGACGTGCTGGAGGAGGTGATCTACCAGCACCCGGTGCTGCTCAACCGCGCCCCGACGCTGCACCGCATGGGCATCCAGGCGTTCGAGCCGGTGCTGGTCGAGGGCAACGCGATCAAAATCCACCCGCTGGTGTGCTCGGGGTTCAATGCGGACTTCGACGGCGACCAGATGGCCGTCCACCTGCCGCTGTCGGTCGAGGCACAGGCCGAGGCCCATGTGCTGATGCTCTCGACGCACAACATCTTCAGTCCCGCCAACGGCAACCCGGTGATCTCACCGTCTCAGGACATCGTGCTGGGGATCTACTATGTGACGTCGATGCCCGAGCCCCCGGCCGAAGGCGCCAGGCCTCGGCGGTTCAAGGACCAGGTCGAGGCGATCATGGCGTACGACCTGGGCAAGATCGCGATCCACGAGCCGATCGTGGTGCGCATGCCCGTGGGGCGGTACGAGGGCGTGGTGGACGATCAGAAGGCAACCGTCAAACCGTTCCCCGCCGACGGGAAGCTGCTGACCACCGTCGGACGGCTGCTCTTCAACGACATTCTCGAAGACGGGATGCCCTACTACAACTGCGCGCTGGGCAAGAAGGGGTGCTCGCGGGTGATCGACGACACGTTCGACCGCAAGGGCCGGCCGGCGACGATCGACCTGCTCGACCGCCTTAAGGAGACGGGTTTCCGGCGTTCGACGCTCGCCGGGCTGTCGTTCGGGATCACGGACCTTCGCATCCCCGCGCGCAAGCAGGAGATCATCGACCAGACGCAGGCGAAGGTGGACCGCGTGGAGAAGGCATACCACGCCGGGGCCATCACCGCGCGCGAGCGCTACAACCAGCTTCTGGACCTCTGGACGCACTGCCGCGAGGAAGTGACCAAGGAGCTTCTCAAGGAGCTTAAAAACGACCGCCGGGACGACAACGGGAACCCGGTTCCCGTGGATTCGACGCAGGGGAAGATGTACCTTAACCCGGTGTGGCTGATGAGCGACTCGGGCGCGCGAGGCAACGTGAGCCAGATTCAGCAGCTCGCGGGGATGCGCGGCCTGATGAGCAAGCCCTCGTGCGAGATCATCGAGACGCCCATCCGCGCCAACGCCCGCGAAGGGATGAACGTGCTCGAGTACTTCTCCTCGACGCACGGGGCGCGCAAGGGCCTGGCGGACACCGCGCTCAAGACCGCGGATTCGGGATACCTCACGCGCAAGCTCGCGGACGTGGCGCAGAACGTCTTCATCACGCAGGCCGACTGCGGAACGAAGCAGGGCGTCACCAAGCGCGCCATCTACAAGGGCGAAGAGATCGACGTTCCGCTGCGCGACGCGATCGTCGGCCGCACCGCCCGCGAGACGATCGCCAACCCGATCACGGACGAGATCATCGTCTCGGAGAATCGTGTGATCACCGACGAGGCGGCGAAGAAGATCGAGGCGCTGGGCATCGACACGGTGATGGTGCGCAGCCCGCTGACGTGCGATTCGAGGCATGGGCTGTGCCAGGCGTGCTACGGGCAGGACATGTCCACCGGACAGGTCGTCGAAGAGGGCCTGGCGGTGGGGATCATCGCCGCGCAGTCGATCGGCGAACCGGGGACGCAGCTCACCATGCGCACCTTCCACACGGGGGGCATCGGGCACCGCACCCTCGTCGAGACCGACTACCGGGCGCAGCACGGGGGCGTGGTGGAGATTCGCGACGCCAACGAAGTGCCCACGGTGGACGACGACGGAGAGGCGTGCCTGGTGGCGCTCAAGCGCAACGGGGAGCTGATCGTCAACGACCCCAAGGGCCGGGAGCTTGAGAAATACAAGATCCAGTACGGTTCGTTCATCAAGGTCAAGCCCGGCGACACGGTCCGCAAGGGCCAGGTGCTGGTGAAGTGGGATCCGCACCGCACGCCGATCCTCGCGGAGAAGCCCGGCGCGGTCCGGTTCGAGGACGTGGTGGTCGGCGAGACGGTGCGGCCGGAACAGGAAAGCCAGACGGACAAGAACAAGAAGAGCGCCTCGGGCGGCAAGGCGCTGGTGGTCATCGAGCACAAGGGCGAGATGCACCCGCGGATCGTGATCGAAGGTCCGGACGGTAAGATTCTGGACTTCCACTACCTTCCGGCCAAGGCGCGCATCGAGGTGGAGGAAGGTCAGACGATCGAGGCCGGGCAGATGCTCGCACGCCAACCGCGGGACGTGGCCGGTTCGACGGACATCGTCGGCGGTCTGCCCCGCGTCACCGAGATCTTCGAGGCGCGCAAGCCCAAGGATGCGGCGATCATGGCCGAGATCACCGGCGCGGTCGAGCTTCGTTCGGACCGCCGGCGCGGGAAGATGACGATCATCGTCCGCTCCGAGGCCGGCCTCGAGGTCGAACACCACGTGCCCCAGGATCGTCACCTGCTGGTGCATACCGGCGACTTCGTGATCGCGGGCGATCCGCTGATCGACGGTCCGCTGGTGCCGCACGACATCCTGCGCATCAAGGGCGAGGAGGCGCTGTACCTGTACCTCCTCGACGAGGTGCAGAACGTCTACCGCGCTCAGGGCGTACCGATCAGCGACAAGCACATCGAGGTGATGCTCGCGCAGATGGTCCGCAAGCTGCGCGTCGAGAACCCCGGCGATACCAACCTGCTTCCCCACGAGGTCGTGGACAAGCGGCGCTTCCGCGAGGCCAACGAGCAGGTGGCGAAGCTCGCCAGGGTCAAGGAACCCGGCGACACGAAGCTGGAGATCGGAGCGCTCATCACACGGGCGCAGGCCAAGGAAGCCAACGCCCAGGCCGAGGCCGAGGGCCTGCAGCCGGCGAAGCTCCTCAAGGCCCGTCCGGCGACGGCGACGACGCTGCTGCTGGGAATCACCAAGGCGTCGCTCCAGTCCGAGTCGTTCCTGTCGGGGGCGTCCTTCCAGGAGACGACGAAGGTGCTGACGGAAGCGGCCCTGGCAGGGCGCAGCGACCGCCTGGTCGGGCTCAAGGAGAACGTGCTCCTGGGTCACCTGATCCCCGTGGGCACGGGCTTTCATCGCTACACGAACATCCAGGTCCGCAAGCTTTCCGAGCCTCCTGCCGACCAGGTGCTCACGGTGGAGGAGGAACTGGAGGACGCCGCGGCGGCCGCCGAGGCCGCGGGCGCCGAAACCCCCGACCAGATCAAGACTACCATCGGCGAGTCAGCCCTGGTGGCGCAGCTCCTGGGCGAGGCCGAAGCCAAGAAGAACTGAGCGACCGCGCTCGTGAGAGGTTGAATCATCGCAAGGCCCGGTTTCAGATTGAAACCGGGCCTTGTCATTTCGAAGGCGCTGCACGACACCTGGGGTCTGGTCCGCAATAGCGGCCCCTACAGGAATGCCTGGTGGGGCTTGCGGAGTTTGCGGAGCTTCAGGACGTTGGCGCCGATCTGCTCGACGGTGAGGTCGGAGATGTCCAGCACCGGGTAGCCGCGCGCACGGTACTGCTCCTGCGCCCACATGACCTCCTCGATCACCGAGCGCAGCTTCGCGTACGCCGTCGGCTCCTCGACCCCGAACTCGACGAGGCGCTCACCCCGGATGCGGCTGAGCGCGCGCGGTTGGATCGTCAGCGCCACGATCTTCGTCTTCACCTTCGCAAGCTCCGCGGGGAACCCCGTCTCGCGGGTGATGGAGACGTTGGCGACCTTGTATCCCTTGGCGCCGAGAAAAGTCGAGGTGGGGGTCTTGCTCACGCGGCTCAGCCCCACGATCACGACGTCCGCCTCGCGCAGCGTTTCAAGTCCGCGGCCGTCGTCGTGCTGCATGGTGTATTCCATCGCCTCGACGCGCTGGAAGTAACCCGCGTCGACGCGGTGCAGACGCGAAAGCTGGTTCACCGGCTGCACCCCGGTGTGATCCGAAAGAAACTGAACGAGCGACCCGGTGAGGTCAAAGTGCGGAATGGATCGCCCCGCGCAGGCTTCCTCGATGGCGCGCTTGGCGTCGGGATCCACCAGCGAGTGCAGCACCAGCACGCGGGCCTGGCCGAAGCGGCGGATCACGTCTCCGATCTTCGCATGGCTGTCGGCGAAGGTGTGATAGACCTGCTTGATCTTCACATCCGGGAACTGGGTGAGGATGGCGTTGATGAGGTGGCTCGCGAGGCTTCCGGTGGCGTCGGAGACGACGTGCAGCTTGTAGCCCTTCGAGGCGGCGGCCGACTTTGAGCGGGTCTTCTTCTTCGCCATGAGCGGTCGCTTTAGAACATCAGTTGAAATTGCGTCCGAAGGGTGATCTGGTCGCCGTGGTCGGAAGCGCGCAGGCCGGCGCCGCTGTCCGCCAGCGGGATCGGGTCGATCGCGTAGACGACATCGACGGTGACCTTCGCATCGTGCCCGTGGAGATACCAGACCGTGCCGACGGTGACAAGGGCGATGGAGTCGTCGTCAAGGGTCGTGGTGACGCCGGTGGCGGCATTGAAGACGGCGTCGTCGAGGCTCATCCATTCGTACCGGGCGAAAAGCTCGAGGGTGTCGGGGAGGAGGTAGACGCCGCCCTGCACCATCACGCCGAACTGGTCGACCGCGCGGCGCGCCAGATCGTCGAGCGCGTCGCCCTTGAGCGATCCGGGCACTTGGTTTTTCGTCACGTGCTGGCCGACGAACGCGGCAAAGAGGTTCCATCCGCCGCCCTGGAGGGTGAGGTCGGCGGTGTACTTGATGAGGTCCGCATAGTCGAAGGCGGTGTCGGACTTGCCCTGTTCGTAGTCGATGGCCGCGCCCAGGAGCAGGCCGAAAGTCTCGAGGCTGTTGCTGGTGAAGTCAGTGAACTGCTTCCATTCGCCCAAGGGTTTCCACTCACCGCGCAAGGTGATGGCGTAGTCGGTGCGGTCGTCGTCGAAGTCGGTCTTCCAGCCGTGCGAACCGTCGTTGACCGAGAGGGTCATGGCGAGCGATTCGTTTCTGTAGTCCAGGCTCACGCCCTGGGTGTACATGCCGGTGAAGAGGTTGAAGAGGTAGGAGCGTTCGACGGCCTGCTGGTATCGGCTGCTGACCAGCCACTCGCGCAGGAAGGGCATCTTGCACTGCCCGGCGGTGAGGGTCCATCGGTCGCCAAGGTCGTAGGCGATGGTGGCGATTTCGATGCCCAGGGATTCATCGGACCTGCTTGCGGTGGTGAGCAGCGTGTAGCGCAGGCGGGGTGTGAGGACGTGGCCGGAGAGCAAGAGCCAGGTCCGGCGCGCCTGGAACCCGCCGAGGAGTTCGTTGTCGTGTTCATCGTCCTGATCGACCGAACTGGCGATGTATCGGAACTGAACCAGCGAGCGGATCTTCAGGAGAAACGCGTCGTCGCCGGCGATGTAAAACCCGGCGTCGTACCCGGCATGGAGGGGCTGATCGAGGAGGCTGGCGCGGGTGTCGGCGTCGGCCAGGACCTCCCGGACGAGCGTGCGGACATGCTCCTCACGGCGTCGGGCGAGGGCCTGGTCATCGTCACTTGCCCGCCGGATCGCCTCGATGCGCGCGATGCGGGCGCGAATGTCGGTCAGTTCGTCGCGCATGTCGGCGGCGCGGACGGGGGGGAGGGTGGTGAGGAGTGCGAAGAGGAGGATGACGATGGGCGCCACAGCTCGGGTGGCACTGGCGGCTTGCCCGCCAGTGTTCTCAGAACCAGACGGGTGGCAGGGGCAGAGGCGTTGCGCCGCCCC
>JBGTFI010000751.1:0-1666 GCA_041747335.1 Phycisphaeraceae bacterium
AGCCGCCATTCGCGCGGCGTGCCGCCGTCAACGCCGACAACGCCGTCGAGGCGCATCAACCAACGCCGCCACCCCCCGAGTGTCGCCGGATCGAACTTCTGAATCAGATCACAGAAGAACGCGGTGCGCGACGCGGGGTGAAAGAAGGCGACCTCTTCCATCGCGAAGCTACCGCGAAAGACGACCTGGTCGATCTGTCCCGCCCATGCCGGGGAGGGCGTGTCGTCGAGCTCGCCGGTGAACGCCAGATCCGGTCGCCGGGCCGCCAACCCGGGTGAAGCCCAGAGACTCGCCTCCGGCCAGCGCCGCGCCCAGTCGCCTAGGAAGAGGTGGTGCAGCTTGTTGGGCGACACGAGGTGGCGCACGGCGCCGAGCTTCTCGACCTGCACCGCCATCGCCTCGTCGAGGGCGACCGGCGACCACACCCACAGCTCCCGGTCGCGCAAGCGCACGATGGCCATGCGCGTCGGATACGGGAGCGATCCCAGAAACGACACGGTCGGCCCATCCGCGATCCACACGTCGCAATCGACCTCGACGAGCATTTCGCCGCCGACGATACTCCGGGGAACAGACCGCGCGCAACACCGCCACGTGGGTTGTCACCGGTCGCATTTCACGCCGTTCTTGTCGAGAAGCGGAGGAGGCAGCAGTCCCAACGCCAACGCTCACCAGCCGGCGCAGGACGGCGACGCTGCACGCTTGCCGATCGGCCCCATGCGCCGGTCTGGTGCAGCGTCTTGTTCGGCCCGCGCTCGGGTACTCTTTCAGGCCCTTCGTCGCTTTCGTTCCTTCGTGTGGGAAGCGGCCGGCGCTGCGGGACGATACGCCGGACCGCCGCGGAGCAACCCCTCGACGCTGAGATCCTCATCGATATCGAGCCAGTGAATTCCTTGACCGCTCCCGATCAGGCGCCATTTCTTGCGTTGCCTCGAGGTTGCCTCAGACAGCCTCCACGACCAGGCCAGCGGTACGCTGATGATTCGCCCGTCCGCAAGGGTGGCGACGATTTCGTCGTCCGTGACACGTACGTCTTGGATGCGAGGGTCGTTGCTAGCCGCAGTGTTCATTCCATGCCTCCAGAATCCGGTCGCGATGCGTCTCGATCGTGCGTCGAATGGTATTCAGCTCGCGGGCACTGAAGCCGTGACTGCGTGCCAGGATGAGTGAGTCGAGCCAGAACTTGCACGCCTTGTCTTCCCTTTCCACATGGACGTGCGGCGGCTCATTGCAGTCGAAGCTCGTGAAGAACAGCCATCAGCGAGTCGCACCGGCCTGTCGCCCTATCGGGTTGTCGGCACGCGCCGAACTCCGAATTCGGCGTATCCATGAGAACTCTACCAGCGCGTGGCTTCGCGGTTCAACTCGAACGCGTGACGGTGAGCTTCGTGTCGGTGGGCGCTCTGCGGGATCGGCTGTTCGTGTGTTTCTCGGATCATCGATTCTCGGGTATGAGGCGCGGCGTCGGGCGGGTGGTGGGGCGTTGAAGCCCTCGCTTCACTCCGCGGTGACGTAGGCGCCGGCGGTGCCGCCGTCGACGAGGAACGTCGTGCCGTTGACGTAGGACGATTCGTCTGAGGCGAGGAAGAGGGCGGCCTGGGCGATCTCGCCGGCCTCGGCGAGGCGGCCCATGGGAAGGTGGACGAAGCGGCGCGCGCGCGCCGCC
>JBGTFI010000752.1:0-10935 GCA_041747335.1 Phycisphaeraceae bacterium
TGCCCATGACGCCACCGCATCCCCCGGCCGGGCGCGGCCATAGGTTCCACCGCTCGCCCCCACCCTCGGCCACGACCGACGAACGCCCGCTCACCCTGCTCGAATCGGCCCCTGCCGACGCGCTGAGCGATCAACCCCGTCTCCGAGTGCCCTCGATCCTCAAACGCATTCTGGGCGACAGCGCCCCGCTCCGGTTGGGCCGTCGCCTGACCCGGCCGCGTCAACCCCAGAACCAGCAGTCCCCCCGCCAGGATCACCACAAGTCCAGCACCAATCCACACTTGCCGAGAGTAGTTGAGAATCCCTGTCACGATGCACCTCACTTTCCGTTCCCGGAATAGCCATCATCAGACCATTATATACTCTGAACGCTCCGCGCAGCGCCATCTTGCCCCGATCGGGGCATGAATCAGATAAGAAGTACTGTTTGCCCCCTTCAGCCCGCCGGCTGTACGTGAACGACCTTCACCCCCGCAGCCCCCGGAAGGCCGCGATCGCATGAGCACGCGCCCCCGCGTGATCCACGATCGGCGCGGGATACCCTGCTTTCCGCCGCTCCTCTTCACTCAACCGCAATGGATCATGCAGCGCTGCGGTCTGCGCATGCGCCAGCTCCGGCAGGAACCGGCGGATGAACGTCCCCTCCGGGTCGTACCGCTTGGCCTGGGAGGCCGGGTTGAAGATGCGGAAGTACGGCGCCGCGTCCGTGCCCGTGGAGGCCGACCACTGCCAACCTCCGTTGTTGCTGGCAAGATCCCCATCAATCAGGTGCCGCATGAAGTGTTTCTCGCCCCGTCGCCAGTCGATGAAGAGGTCCTTGGTCAGGAACATGGCTGAGACCATGCGCAGGCGGTTGTGCATCCACCCGGTCTGAAGGAGCTGGCGCATCGCGGCATCCACGATCGGGTAGCCCGTCCTGCCTTGCGCCCATGCGCTGAAAAGCCCCTCATCCTCGTGCCACGCCAGGCGCTCCGTATCGCGCTGAAACGGCCTGTTCATGCACAGACGGGGAAAGCGGGCGATCAGGTGGCGGTAGAACTCCCGCCAGATCAGCTCGTTGATCCAGGTGGTGACGCCCTTGTCGCCGGCGTCGAGGCGCCCCTCGTTCGCGCCCAGCGCCGCTTCCAGACACTGCCGCGCGGAAACCACCCCGACCGCCAGATAGGGCGAGAGCGTGCTGGTCCCCGCCACAGCCGGGCAGTCCCGCTGCTCCGCGTATTCCCCGATACGCTTCCCGACGAACCCCTCCAAACGCTTCCGCGCGGCCGCCTCCCCCGCGGGCCAGAGATCCTCGCGGTCGAAGTCCTTGAACCCGTCAACCTGATCGGGGATCGCATCGGCTTTTACGGCCAGGCGCGCCTGCTTCTTCGGCTTGGGCAGGACTCGAAAGTCCATCTCCTCCTTGAATACCTGCGTCCACCTTTTACGGAACGGCGTGTACACCGTGTAGGCCTCGCCCTGCTGCGTGCGCACCTGCCCGGGCGCGATGATGCAATGGTCGTGGAAGGCATGGACCGGTCTCCCGGCCGACTCAAACGCCTTGCGGACCGCCTCATCCCGGCGGGCCTCGTTCACCTCGTATTCGATGTTGAAGTAAAGAGCCTCACACCGATGCTCCTCCGCGAGGCGCAGGAGCGCCGCGGTTGTATCGGAGAAGCGGGCAGCGGATCGGACGAGCAGGGGGATGTTCAGCGCCGCCAGGTCGGCTGAAAGCTCATGAAGGTTGCGCAACAGGAAGTTCGCCCGGATGTCCGCCATGTCGTGCTCATGCCACTGCAACGGCGCGAGCAGGAAGACCGCGATCACGCCGTCCCCGCTGCGCCGACAGGCCTCATGCAGCGCCGGGTTGTCACGGACACGAAGATCAGCACGGAACCAGACAAGGGAGGGCATGGGGAAGAGAGTCTGGGGTCTTGAGTCTGGGGTCTGGAGTCGGGGAACGATTCTGGAATCAGCTTTATAGGCGCATCAGAACGAACTGGCGCAGCCTGATCCCCAGCCTTTCGACCCCAGACTCCGGACCCCCGACCCCCGACCCCCGACCCCAGACCCCAGACTCTAGACTCCCCCCCGGTCGAAGAACGTCGGATACGGCCTGTCCGTCGCCAGCCGATGCACGAGCGATGCCAGTTCGAGCAGGTGGTAATCCCCCCACATTGTCGCCTCGCCGCGGGGGATGTTGCTGCTGGGGGGGCTTCCGGGGGTGCTTCCGGGGGGGACGTGGTCCCATCCGCGCGGGCGGTGGTAGACGCAGTGCAACAGCAGCCCGTGGTGATGTTCGTCGGTGGCGAGGTAGGGTTCGGCCAGCAGCGTGCGCGTGATGGTCAGCCCGGCCTGGGAAAAGCGCTTGCCCTTATCCTCTCCCAGGTATTTCCCCAGCCGGATGAGTCCCTGCGCGGCGATGGCCGCGGCCGAGGCATCGACCGGTTCGTGCTCGTTGAAGGGGTCTGCCGGTCTGCTTTGCCAGTCGCCGATCTTCGCCAGTCCCGGCGCGCCGGTGTCCCAGTAGCACAGGCCGTCGGAGGTGGAAGCGTGGTCGAGGTAGTGGTTGGCCGTCGCCAGGGCGGCGGCTGAACACGCCTCAAAGACGACCTCCCTCGTCCTGCCAAGCTGCTTGAACGACTCGGGCGCGATCGTGCGCAGAAACTCAAGCTCTTCCGCGAAGCCCAGGATTGCCCACGCCAGCCCGCGCGTCCACGTGGAGAACGGTGAATAGCCCTGCTGCGTGCTCAGGCAGCGGAAACTCGAATCGGTGACGTTGAAGATCGCCTCGTGCGCCAACCGGCCGGGCATCGCGTAATGGTCCTTGTCCCCGCTGTAGGCGATCAGGTGCGCCGCGGACGTGAGGGCGTGCTGGATCAGGCGATCGAGAAGCGAAATCCGCCGGTCGCCCTCGCCCATCAGCACGTGGCCGAGCTGATGCGCCAGCCCCAGGATGCGCAGCGTGCGCATCGTGTCGATGAACAGCGAGTGCGGGCCGTTGAAGGAGTAAATGTACCCATCCTTGGGCGTCAACGCCGTCCAGCGCGAAGCCTGCACCGCGGCGCTGGCCTTGATCGCCAGCTCGTAGAAGCGCAGCTCCCATTCGTCGTGCTCGAACCGGCCCTCGAGCATCAGCCGGCGGAGTTGGCCGTAGGTGGAGAGGTTGTTGAAGGCGTGATCGTGAACGCCGGTGTGCGTGAGGTGCGGCGTCATGCGCTCGAGCGTGCGCGATCGGCCGAGTTCGAGCAGTTCGTGATCGTTCGTAAGGTCGAACGCCAGCAGCGCGCACCCGTACTGAAACCCCTGCGTCCACTGCGTCCACCCCTTGGCGGCGTACCGCCCCTCCACGGTGAACACCGGCGCGCCGCGGGCATCCTCCCAGGTCTCGTCGATCGCCCGCACCTTGCCCGGTGCCAGCGCCGCCAGCCGCTCGATCGCGGGCAGGAGGTCCGCGGGGGTGAGTGAGGCGTCAATGTCCATGGGGTGTTGTGAGTTGTGAGTTCTGAGTTCTGAGTTCTGAGTTGTGTGTTGATGCTGTTGGGAGGTTATGGACCCAGGCCGCGCGAATCCACCGTGTCTGGTCGCTACGTCCCTTCGCGCTCTTCCGCACCCTGACGGTCGCGGCTCGTTTGGGTCAATCCTTCTCCGCGCGCAGATCAGCCGGCTGTGCCATCGCCGGATCGCCGACGTGGAAGTGGATGTCCCTGCCCACGGGCATGATGTCCGGGAAGAAGGTCTGGCGCGGCTGACGGTCGCGCTGCGTCCATGCCTGCAGCACGACGGTGAAGAAGTACCCCGCGATGCCCAGCGCCAGGAACATCAGCGCGTACTGGTTGAGCTTCTGGAGGAGGGATTTGTCGGGCGAAAGGTGCCACAACAGCGCCCCGTGAACGCCGAGCATCTCGCGCGGGGCGCGATCGACCAGGGCCACCCACACGGCGCAGATCGTCAGGCAGACGAGGCTCAGGGGGAGAAGGACTTTCACGCAGGCGTAGAGCACCTGGTCGATGCGGATGCGCGGCAGCGTCCAGCGGACCCACATCTGGATGAAGACGATCGAGAGGGCTTTGAGGACCACCCAGCTCGCGCCGTAGAGGTTGAGGACCAGCAGGCCGATCGGGGAGAGGCCCATCGATTCTGCCTTGCCGGCCCAGGTGTCGGCCGCGGCGATCGCCCCCCCGGCGTACTGCTGGGCGGCGAAGACAGCGTCGTAACCGATGGCCGCGTAGACCGGGTCGAAGGAGCCCAGCACGCTGTTCCACCCGCCCAGGAAGAGGATCGCCTGGATGCAGCCGACGATGAACATGGCGTTGTATTCGCCCATGAAGAAGATGGACCAGCGCAGGCCGGAGTATTCGGTGAGGAACCCGGCGACGAGTTCGGATTCGCTCTCCGGCAGGTCGAAGGGGGCGCGCTTGTTCTCGGCCAGCGATGCGACGAAGTAGACCCCGCAGATCACGAACAGCCCGATGTTGTGGAAGATCAGCCAGTTGGCGAGGCTTCCGCCCTGCATGTAGCTGAGCGCCTCCATGTTGAGCGTCCCGGCCACCAGCACCGCGCAGATGATCGACAGGCCCAGCGGCACTTCGTACGAGACCATCTGGCAGGCCTCGCGCATCGCGCCGTAGATCGCCCATTTGCTGTTGGAGGCCCACCCGGCCAGGATCGTGCTCATGATCTCGAGCGCCATGATGGCCAGGAGGTAGAGGACGCCGATGTAGAGGCCGTTTTCGAAGACGAACTGCGGGCCGAAGGGGATGATCGCGAACGCGGCGAGGATGGGGGCGACGGCGATGTAGGGCGCCAGGCGGAAGAGGAAGGCGTCTGCCTTGGCGGGGATGAGGTCTTCCTTGCCCAGGAGCTTGATGCCATCGGCGAAGCCCTGCGCCCAGCCGTGAAAACCGCCGACGTGCAGCGGCCCGCGGCGCGACTGCATGTGGGCCGAGACCTTTCGCTCCGCCCAGATGCACGCCAGGGCGATCAGCCCGAAGGCGGGGAGGATCACCGCGGCGATGATCGTCAGCTTGATGGCAAGGATCGCCCAGATGGGGTCGCCGGTGGTCAGCTCACGGGCCCAGGTTTCAATCATGACAGGATCGTTCCGTTCGGGGTTGGGGCGCTGTGGGCGGGGATTCTAGCATTTGAGGCGGGGACTGGCGAGAGAGGGCGTATCACGACTCCACCACGGCGGAACCGCGATGGACCGTCAGGCGTTGGTGGTAGTCCATCTGACCTCAAACACCGCCCACCCCGACGGTTTACAATACCGCCATGGTTCATCCGCTCGTCCCGCACCTTCAGACCCTGCTCGGCCGGGATGCGGTGCTGGCGGATCCCGATGAGCTGCTGGTGTATGAGTGCGACGGGTTTCCGATCGCCAAGGGGCTTCCGACGGCCGTGGTGTTTCCGCGGGAAACCGAGCAGGTGGCCGCGTGCGTGAAGCTGGCGCTGGATCACGGGATGCCGATCCTTCCGCGCGGCAGCGGGACGGGCCTGGCGGGGGGTTGCGTGGCGTTCGGGGAGGGGCTTCTCATCACCACCAGCCGGATGACGCGCATCGAATCCATCGATGCGCCCAACCGCGTGGCGGTCGTTCAACCGGGCGTGCGGAACACGGCGCTGACCGATGCGCTCGCGGGGACGGGGCTGCGGTTTTCGCCCGATCCCTCCAGCCAGCGGGCCTCGACCATCGGGGGAAACGCGGCCACCAACGCCGGGGGCATCAACACCCTCAAGCACGGGGTGACGACGAACCATATTCTGGGGATGGAGTTCGTTACGGCCGACGGCGAAATCATGACCACGCGCGCCGCGGCGCTTCACGACGGTTTGGGGGCCGACCTGCCGGCGCTGCTGTGCGGAAGCGAGGGGACGCTGGCGATTCTCACGAAGCTCTGGTGTCGCCTGGCGCCCGCTCCGACGAACTTCCGCACGGTGTACGCGGTGTTCAACTCCCTGCGCGACGCGTGCGAGGCCGTGAGCGATGTCACCGCGCGGGGAATCGTGCCGACCTCGATGGAGATGATGGACGGGGGGATGATCCGCGTGGTGGAGGATGCGTTTCACTTTGGTTTCCCGCGCACGGCCGAGGCGCTGTTGCTGATCGAGATCGACGGTGTGGAGGAGGCGCTCG
Organism: Phycisphaeraceae bacterium; assembly: GCA_041747335.1. Lineage (GTDB taxonomy): Bacteria > Planctomycetota > Phycisphaerae > Phycisphaerales > Phycisphaeraceae > JBGTFI01. Next base: position 6,116 of record JBGTFI010000752.1, read on the forward strand.
ATGAGCAGATCGAGGTGATCGCATCGCGCTGTCTCGAACACGGGGCGACGGAACTTCAGCGCTGCGCCGACCCCGGGAGGCGGGCGGAGCTGTGGTCGGCGCGGAAGAAGGCGTTCGGGGCGATCGGGCGGATCAGCCGCAGCTACTGCACGCAGGATGCGTGCGTTCCGAGGTCCATGCTTCCGGAGGTGATGGAGGAGATCGCGCGCATCGGGGAGCGTTACCGCATCACCATCCACAACGTCTTTCACGCGGGAGATGGGAACGTTCATCCGATCATGCTCTTTGATGAAGACGACCCCGCGCAGGTGCAGAACACGCTGCGGTGCAGCGAGGCGATTCTGGAGTATTGCGTGAGCGTGGGGGGGACGATCACCGGGGAGCACGGTGTGGGGGTGGAGAAGCTGCACCTGATGGGGAGGATGTTCCCGGCGGCGACGCTGGAGACGTTCGACCGGGTGAAGCGGGCCTTTGACCCGCGGCGAGCGCTCAACGACGGGAAGCTGATCGAGAGCGACCGTCTGCACATCGAGCTTCTGCGGCCGATCGCCGCCAACACCCCCGGCGGGGCGATGTGAAACCGGATCAACGATGCGCGACCGTGGGGATCGCCGTGGTGGCCGATTCCACTTGGCGAGTGGGCTGGCGCTGCTATAATACGAATATGTCCGAAGTACGGCGGGACGACGCGCGAAAACCGTCCGGGCGGGGCTTTCCCCAGCGGGTCGGGCGCGTACAATACCCTCGCCTGTCCTGTCGCGCGTACGTACTTTCTTTCCGGTCCCGCACGGAGTCGCACCATGTCTGACAGCCGCCACCCGCACCACGTTTCCGAGAAGGATCTTCTGGATAACGCCATCGACATCTCCCAGCTCGAGGAGCAGGAGGCCGGCAAGGCCAAGACGGGTTCAAGCGACGGTCCGGCCCCGATCGAGCTTTCCGCGGCGGAGGAGGCGGTGGGATCGTCCAGCCGGATTCACGCTTTCGGCAGAACGAAACGCCACGAGGACGAATGGACCCGCACCCCCAACACCACCGGGACCGGCGCGATCCACGTCAAGACCTTCGTCGCCAAGCTTCGCCTGGACGCCATCGAATACCTCGACCGGCAGGTCAACGAGTGGCTCGACGCCCATCCGCAGTACGAGGTCAAGCTGGTCACCACGGCCGTGGGCGACCTGATGGGCAAGATGAAGGAGCAGGCCCTGTTCGTGAACGTGTGGGTGTAACCCGAAACCCGCAGGGGGCGAAGAAAAAAGCTGGCGTGCCCTGAGGGCGCGGGTATAGTGGCAAAGGTGGGAGGTTCGACGCAGCCCCTGAGGGCGAGTGGAAGGAGAGGGGTGCCCGAGGAAAAGCACATCGTGCGGCAGGGCCAGCGCTACCGGGCGCTTCGGGAGGTTCCCGTGCTTTGCCTGGTTTCCTGGGAGTTCACCAGCGTCACCAGCCACCAGAGCATCGTCCCCGCGGGGGAGGTCGTGACCATCCTCAACGACACCGGGAACATGGCGATCGCGCACTGCCTTCCGGAGGACTACAAGAAGCTGGAGAAGCACTTTGTCCCGTGGGTGTTCCGGGCGATGTTCTGGATGTACCGCGGGTTCTACCTCTCGATCGACCAGCGCCGGCTGGTGAGCGACTTCGAGTACCTCGGCCACAAGAGGGATCTGGAGAAGCCCGCGGGATCAAGGCTTGAGGCGAGCGGGGTGTAGGTCCGGCTGTGCCGGACAAATCTCTGGACGCGCGCGGGTGAGAAAACTCCTTGATCGGCTGAGAAAGGGGGTGATGTATGCTTAGGGGTGGGCTATGATAACGCACAGACCCCTTCGGCAGGAGCGGCGTGATTCTGGAGGTGCTGCGTGCGAAGCAATCGATTGGCCGGGCTTTCGGGGGTGGGCACACTGCTGGCGATGCTGGCGTTCTTCATCATTCCGGGGGCGCGGGGCGGGGTGATCCGGGCGGTGGGGATCGAGGCGTTCAGCGAGCAATCGATCTTCGAGAGCTTCGAGGGGCTGACCGCGGGGGAGAATATCGAAGCGGTGCCCGCTTCGGATCTTTACCTTGAGGACGGCACACGTCGCACCGGTGCCGATGGGGATGGGTTTCTACGCCCGGGCGTCTCGGGGCCGTATGTGTTTCCCTCCGGAATCGTGTTGACGGCCCCGATTCCGAACACACGTGAGAGCGGGAGCAGTCAGTTCATAGGCGACTTCAGTTTGGGGGCCGCCAGATTCTTTGGATCTCGACCCCCGATCATCGATTCGGTGGCCAACGTTCCGGACGGAACGGCCTATCTGGCTGCGAGTGGAAGAGATCTGCGCTTCGAGTTGCCCGTGCCTGCTTATCGGTTTGGGTTTGTGGTGTCCAGGGCGGTTCTTGGAGTCCGACTCTATGACGACATTGGCGTACTCATAACACAGGCGCAAGTCACGCGAGCCGACCTTTCGGTCCCATTTCTGGGCTTTGAGCATGACACGTCCTTCCGATCGGTGGAGTTTTACTATCCCGGAGGGCCTCGAGTGGTTGGAGCATCCCGATACATCGTCGACCGGATGGTCGCCGATGCGGTTCCCGAGCCTTCGGGCCTTCTATTCGCGTTGTGCGGCATCGGGTGCGCAATGGGTCGCCGTGGGCGACGTGTGATTCATCAAACCTCGAAGGTATTGTGAGCATGCGCATTCTCAGGTGGGTACTGTCGCAAACGCACGCGCGAACCCGGCGCACTGTCCGTACAACACGACCATCCGGGTGGTTCGCCGAGCTACCCCTCCCCCCAAAGCGTGTGCCCCGTCAGGTGAAGGAAAACATCCTCCAGCGTCGGCGGGCCTACTGAGAGGTGAGCGATGCGGCCGGGGAAGGCCTCAGCCAGGCGGGGCACCAGCGACGGGCCGTCGGGTGCTTCGAGGTGGATGATCCCGCTCAAGACCGTCGGCTTCGCGTCGCTATCCCACGGACCGAAGCGCGCTTCGATGTCCCGCGCCAGCGCCTCGGCCGCGCCGGGTTCGATGATCCCGGCCTCGCCGGGCTTGGGTTCGACGGTGATGACATCTCCGCCGATCCGGCGCTTGAGTTTCGCAGGCGTGTCGAGGGCGACCAGTTCGCCGTGGTGCAGGATCGCCAGGCGTTCGCAGCGGTCGGCCTCATCCATCAGGTGCGTCGTGAGGGCGATGGTCATCGCCTGCTCCTGCCGCAAGGCCGCGAGCAGACGCCAGACATCGCGCCTGGCGCCCGGGTCCAGCCCTGTGGCCGGCTCATCGAGCAGCAGCAGCCTCGGACGATGCAGGACAGCCTTGGCCAGTTCGATCTTCCGTTTCATTCCGCCGGAGAAGCGTTCGACCGGTTCATCCGAGCGCTCCGTGAGCGCGAAGAAGTCGAGCATCGCCTCGATGCGCTCGCGCAGATCCGCGCCTCGCAGGCCGTAGAGATGCCCCTGGTGAAGGAGGTTCTCGCGCGCGGTGAGTTTTCCGTCGAGGGAAGGGTTCTGGAAGACCACGCCCAGCGCGCGGCGGACGGCGGCGGGATCGGCGGCGAGGTCCGCCCCGAAGATGCTCGCCCGCCCGGAGGTGGGTTTCACAAGCGTGCAGAGGATGCGAAAGAGGGTGGTTTTTCCGCTGCCGTTAGGTCCGAGGATGCCGAAGACCTCGCCCGGCGCGACGGAGAGGGTGATGTCGTTCAGGGCGGGGTGGTCGGAGGCGTCGGCCGAAGCGCGGCGGCGTCCGCGGGCGGGCGGATAGCGGTGGGAGAGGCCGAGAATCTCGATCGCGGGCACGTGCATAGTCCCACACTAGGGCCGCCCGCGGGAGGCGGCAACAGACCTCCGGCTTGACCCGGACCCCGCCGGACCCAAGAATAGTCCGGGATGGGGGGCGATCGGGGGCGCCGGATGGAACATTCCCCCATGGAACCCGAATATGGATCAGGACATCGAGCCTCGGCTCAAGAACAACAGGATTCTCATCGTCGATGACGACCGGGAGGTGCTCGACAGCATCGAGCAGGCGCTCCAGGCCGAGGGTGCGATGACGCAGACCTGCGGCGACGGGAACACGGCCGTACGCATCTGCGAGAGCGACCCTCCGGAGCTGGTGGTGCTGGACATGATGCTTCCCAAGCGAAGCGGCTTTCTGGTGCTGGAGAAGATCAAGAAGCTCAGCCCCCCGCCGAAGGTCATCATGGTGACCGCCAACGAGGGCAAGCGCCACCAGCAGTACGCCGAGACGCTGGGGGTGGATGGTTACCTGCTCAAGCCGGTGCGGCTTGAGCGGCTGATCACGATGGCGAACGAACTGCTCCAGCGCGAGCAGTAGCCACCGAGCCACCGGCGGGGGTTCTCGGCCCGGCTGGGGTGTCGGGCGCGGATGCCGCACCCGGCCGACGACCGCCTCTTCGCTCACCGCCTTTTCGCCCCCGACGCCGCCTCCCAGACCGGCACGGAGCCAGCATCATGAAATTCAGCCGCATGAGGATGTTTGTGTCCCTGTTCCTGGCGACATGGCTGGCCTACGGCATCTCGGCCACTCCCCAGCGTGCGGACCTTGCCGCCGCCGAGGACTCCCAGGGCATCGAGGACCAGTACCGCGAACGCCGGGCGCAGATCAAGGATGACGATGTGAACGCCCGGCTGGACCTGGCGCGGTGGCTGTTCAATCAGAAGGCGTACCGGCTGGCGCTGGTGGAGCTTGACGATCTGGTCGAGCGCTTCCCGGAGGATCGGCGGGTCAAGACGCTGCGGGACATGACCGCGCAGCGGGCGAAGCTGGAGGAATCCGGCGGGGCGGTCCCAGCCGCACCGACGCCCGAGCGACCCGCGGCGACCGGTCCGC
>JBGTFI010000753.1:0-2061 GCA_041747335.1 Phycisphaeraceae bacterium
GGGCGAACTGATTCGTCGCGCCGTTGCCCGCTTCGGGGACGTGGTTGAAGAAGTCATAAAGCTCGTAGAACTCGACCTGGGAGATCGGATCGAACTTGTGGTCGTGGCAGCGGGCGCATGCGGCGGTCATCGCCATCCAGACGGTCGCGGTCGTCGAAACGCGGTCGATGACGTACTCGGCGCGGTATTCCTCGTCGATGATCCCGCCCTCGACGGTGATCGGATGGTTCCGGTTGAAGCCCGTGGCGATGCGCTGATCCTCCGTGGCTTCGGGCAGCAGGTCGCCGGCGAGCTGCTCGATGGTGTAGCGATCAAAGGGCATGTTGTCGTTGTAGGCTGCGATGACCCAATCGCGCCACGGCCACATGGTGCGCGCCTGGTCGTACTGGTAGCCGTGCGTGTCGGCGTAGCGCGCCAGGTCAAGCCATGTGCGGGCCATGTGCTCGCCGTAGTGCGGCGAAGCCAGCAGGCGATCGACGACCTTCTCGTAGGCATCGGGTGAGGCGTCGGCGAGGAAGGCATCGATCTCTTCAATCGTCGGGGGCAGGCCGGTCAGGTCGAGCGACACGCGGCGGATGAGGGCGGCGCGATCGGCCTGCGGTGATGGCGCGAGGCCTTCGCGTTCGAGCCTGGCGAGGATGAAGCGATCGATGGCGCTAAGGGGCCAGTCCTTGCGCTCGACCTCCGGGACCGCCGGGCGCTTCGGCGGGATGAACGCCCAGTGCGCCTGATACTCCGCGCCCTGCGTGATCCACAGGCGCAGGATGTCGATCTCTCGCCCAGTCAGCGATTTGTTGATCTGTGCCGGGGGCATGCGCTCGTCAACATCGTGGGCGGTGATACGCTTCCAGAGTTCGCTGCTTTCCGGATCTCCGGGGACGATCGCCCGCGTGCCCGAAGCGAGTGCGGTCGTCGCGCCCTCGAAGGTGTCCAGCCGGAGCTTTCGCATTCGCGTCGCCTCGTCCGGACCGTGGCACTGAAAGCACTTGTCCGAGAGGATGGGGCGGACATCGCGATTGAAGTCAAGAGGCTGCTCGGCGGCCACGCGATGCGTGAGCGAAAGCGCCACCGTAACAACCAGAAGAAAAGGTCCAGGCATGAGGCGGGAAGCATTCATCGTGGGTCCATTATAGGGGGGATGGCCCCGGGGAGCAGTCACGCGAGGATGTCGCGCACCACTTCGCCGGAAACGTCCGTCAGTCGGAAGCGGCGTCCGCTGTATTGGTAGGTCAGCCGTGTGTGGTCGATCCCCAGGATGTGGAGGATGGTGGCGTGGAGATCATGGATCGAGACACGGTTGACCGCGGCCTTGAAGCCGACCTCGTCCGTTTCGCCGTAGTGCGCGCCGCCTTTGACGCCGCCTCCCGCGAACCAGGTGGTGAAGGCATGGGGGTTGTGGTCGCGCCCGGGGCGGTCGCCGGGTTGGGAGATGGGCAGGCGGCCGAACTCTCCGGCGCAGATCACCAGCGTCTCGCCGAGCAGCCCGCGCTGCTGGAGGTCGGTGAGCAGCGCGGCGATGGGCTGATCGGTTTCACCGGCGAACTGTCGGTGGTTGCCGGCGATGTCCACGTGCCCATCCCAGCTTCGCTCGTTCTCCATGCCCCCGGAGTAGATCTGCACGTAGCGCACGCCGCGCTCGACGAGTCGCCGGGCGGTGAGGCACTGCCTGGCGAAGTGGGCGCAGCGCTTGTCCTCCAGGCCGTACATGGCGCGGATATGCTCGGGCTCGGCCTCAATGTTCATCGCATCCGGCGCGGCCATCTGCATCCGATAGGCAAGCTCGTAGCTTTCGATGCGGGCGGCAAGTTCGGCCTCGGTCTCGCGCTCCTGCTGATGCTGCTGATTGAGGGCGCGCAGGAGGTCAAGCTGGCGGCGCTGCTGGGGGTCGGTGAGCGTTGACGGGCGGTCGAGGTTGTCGATGGGCGCGCCCTGGGCGTTGAGGGCCGTGCCCTGGTAGACGCCCGGCAGGAATCCCGCGCCCCAGTTGAGCGCGTGGCCCTTGGGCAGGCCGCGGCCGAGCGTGTCGTACATGACGACGAACGCCGGAAGGTTCTGATTTTC
>JBGTFI010000754.1:0-1705 GCA_041747335.1 Phycisphaeraceae bacterium
AAGGTGGCGGATCGCGTTGGAGAACTGTCCGAAGTGGTTGTACAGCGTCGCCTGCGCGAGGCGCGCGAGCGGTTCGTTGTTGCGGGAGAGGTCTTCGAGGGTGAGGATGCCCTTCTCGAGCTGCTGCTTTCCGGCGAAGTACCGGCTCAGGAGCGCATACGAGACGGGGTTGTCCGGCTGGGCCTCGACGAGCTGGCGGAGCTGCTTCTCGGCCTGGATCTCATCGCCCTCACGCGAGTAGAGGCTGGCGAGCGTCAGGCGGAGGACCGGGTCGTTGTTGGACATCGCGATGGCGCGGTGGCAGATCGCCTTGGCGACGTCCAGGTTGCCCTTGCGCAGCTCCATCTGCGCCTTGAGGACCGGGTGCTGGGCTTCGTCGACCAGGGCGGGATCCAGGCGGGCGATGTGTTCCTCGGCCTTGGCGGAATTGCCCGCGAACTGGTAGATGCGAGCAGCCAGTGCGTTGGCTTCGAGGTCATCGGGGTGGCTTTCGAGCACCTTGTCAAGGTGTTCGAGAGCCGCTTCGGTCATGGTCAGGCTCGCCAGGGCGCGCACCAGCAGGGTGCGGGCGACATGGTTGTCGGGTTCGCGCTGTACGACGGTCTCCAGGACGTCCTTGGCCTTGTCGAAGGCCTGGGCCGAGAGGTACAGACGACCGAGCATCTGATTGACGCTGGTGGCGCCGGGGTGACTGGTGCGCAGGTCGGTCAGGACGCGCTGGCAGCGTTCCATGTCGCCCTGGGCCATGTAAGCCTCGGCCATGGTCATGTGCGCTTCGAGCATTTCGGGACGCATCGCCGCAAGCTGCCTGCCGTACCGCAGGACTTCCGACCAGTTCTTGAGGTAGCGATACCCGTCCACCAGAACGCTCAGATGGGCGTCGGTGGGCGGACTGATCTTCTTGACCATCTCCATGAGGTCGTTGACGGCTTCGCGATTGCCCTGCCCGATGTCCAGTTGCAGCTTCAGGCGCAGCGCCTGAGGATCATCGGGGGTCTTCTTGAGCATGGCTCCTAGCTCTTCGGCTGGGACCGCATAGTTCCCCGTCGAGACCAGGTGGGCGAAGAGCGCCTGTTTGGAGAGGATGTCCTCGCCGCCGCTCAGTTCGATCGCGCGGCGCAGGGCCTCGCGCGCCATTTCGTTGTCGCCGGTCTGCATCAGCACCAGCCCGTAGAGGCGCCAGGTCCGGGGCGTGCTGCCGCCCCGCTGAAGCACGAGCTTCTCGAGAATGGCCTTCGCCTGCTGGTGTTCCTTGGCGGCGTAGAGGGCCTGGCCCTTGAGAAACAGGGCCATGACGTTGGTCGGTTCGGACTTGAGCACCTCGTCGATGATCTTCGAGGCGCTGTCGATCTTCTCTTCGACGATGTCCAGGCGCGCATCGGTGAGCTTATAGACCGATCCCTTGCGCTGCCCCGTCGCGACCGACGCCTGAAGCTGACGGGAAAGCTCGACGCGGCGCTCCACCGGCTGCATGTCCGGCGGAATCATCAGGACGCGGAGGATGACCTCCTCGGACAGGTCGGCGGGGATGTCCTCCTGGCGGGCGAGGCGCTGCCCGAGTTCCCAGATCGCGCGGTGATCGTCGCGGTCGCTGTGGATGCGGAGCATCGCGGCGGCCGCTTCATAATTGCGCGGATCGACATCGAGCGCCGCGCGCAGGAAGTCCACGGCCTCGCTGAGCTTCTGGTCCAGCTCGCGCCGCAAC
>JBGTFI010000755.1:0-3582 GCA_041747335.1 Phycisphaeraceae bacterium
GGGGGCTGAGGCGGCGCCGCGGGACGCACCGGTTCAACCTGAGGCCCGGATGAGGGAACGGCCGTGGTGATGTAGACACGATCGCCCCAGATGATCGGCGTCGAGCTTCCCCTCCCGCCAACCTCCGCCTTCCATCGCACGTTCTCAGTCGCCGACCACGTCGTGGGGGGCTTGCCCTCCGCGGCCCCGCTTCCATCGGGCCCACGCCACTGCCCCCACTGCCCGCCATGGGCCGCGAGCGCCAGACACGACACCGAAAGCAACACTGCCACGTTCGACGGGAAGCGCCTCATTGTCAGCTCCTCAACCGGGGTTTAGCGGGTGCGAGAAAAAGGGGGCGACCGCGCCCGAAGCTATCGTTGCGCCCCAATGGGTGCTTCTTCCCCCCAAGTCCTAAAAAAATCAGTTTTCGATCTGATAGCGCCGGATTCCGGTCATCTGCGTGCCTCATCCGCAGCCTCGCGGAACCGCCGGGCAAGGTCGGTGATCGCCCGCCAGCTCTCGCCCTCCACCAGCTCCCGCTTCACCAGGGACGAACCCACACCCAGGCAAACCGCCCCGGCCGCGAACCAATCGCGGACGGTTGAAAGCTCGACCCCGCCGGTGGGGGTCAGGCGAAGCTGCGGCATGGGCGCGAGCAGATCGCGAAAGTATCCCGGCCCGAAGTGATTGGCCGGAAAGACTTTAACCACGTCCGCGCCCGCCTGCCAGGCCGTCAGGATCTCCGTGGGGCTCAGCGCCCCCGGAATCACGACTTTCCCGTACCGATGGGCCGTCTCAATCACCGGCGGTGAGAGGATCGGGCTGACGATAAAGTCCGCTCCCGCCAGGATTGCCAGCCGGGCGGTTTCCGCATCCAGCACGCTCCCGATTCCCAGCAGGCAGCGCTCGCCCAATTCCGCGTGGATGTGCTGCGCGGCCTCGAGCGCGCCGGGGCTGGTCATGGTGAGTTCCACGGCCTCGACGCCGCCCTCCACCAGCGCCAGCGCCAGGGGGCCGAGCGCCTCGGGCTTGCGGGCACGAACGACCGCGACGATGCCGGTGGTCTCGAGGCGTTCGAGGGTCTGCCGGCGGGAAGGGGGATGGGTGGTCATGCGCGAGAGCGTATTCACCCCACAGCAAAACACAAACGCCCCGCCGGGGCAACCGGCGGGGCGTTCACTGCGTCAGATTGTGCAACTGTCGGAACCTGCGAACGTTATCGCCGCTTCTCGAAGATGGACTGGGTGCGAAGCACCAGCCCGGCGCTTCCGATCAGGTGGTAGCTCTGGAGGTGGAACTCCTTGTTGTACCGCTGGCTGTCGAGAACCGACAGGTTGGCAGCGCCTCGAGCATCGGTCCAGTGCTTGACCAGCGCCCCGGTCTCCTCGGCGAAATCGAGCATCTCGCGGAGGGTGGCATGGTAGAGGTTCTCGCCGAGCAGCTCGGTCTGGAGGGTGGTGACGTACCCGATCGGGCCTTCCTGGTCGTCGAATTCGTAGTCCTTCTCGCCCAGGCAGGGCATGGCGTAGATCAGCCCGTGCTCAGGGAGATGGTCGCCGTTCTCGATCACCGTCTCGGTGATGCACAGCCCCTGAAGCTGGAAGCGGACGACGTGCCCGGATTCGAGCAGCCACTGCTCAACCTCGTACTCCGGCTGACGGTGCATCCGCCTGGCCTGAAGAGTGAACAGCTCCGGGTGCAGCGCCCGCCTGTAGGCGATCAGGCGAAACATCTGGGTATTGGATGACTTGTGACTGACGCTCATGAAAACTCCTGTAACGATGCCCTGAGTCTTTACTTACGACCGTTGGGCCGGTTTGGTTCGGCATGTGTGGGCGATCACACCCGCCTCAAGACACCCCCGCTGAATCAGCGTAATGCACTTCCCCGATTCCGACACCGGAAAAAGACCTGACAGTCTGCCATCACGGATCGGAAACGCATTATCGCAGGGCCAAACGAAAAATCAACAAAATAAAGTCGCCATGCCCGAAAAAAGTGCATATGTGGGGGTTCTCGGACCCCAAACTCACATGGCGGCGACAAGTTATCATAACTCATTTTTATTTTATTCAGGAGGCCCCGCACCCAACGTTCTAGGAACACTGCCCGGCGGGCCGATAATCGATCAGGTGCGGTGCGCGGGCCGCTCGACTTCTCGCAACCACTGACCGTACTGACCGCATGGAGGCGGACTTGCCCGGTCTTGAAACCATCTTCACCCGGCTCGCCAAGATCCCTAACCCCGCGGTGGACCTGGCGATCGCCTCCGCCCTCCCCACCGCGGACACCCCGGCGCTGGACTACCTGACGCAGTTGGCGCTCTCAAGAGCCGACTCCGAGGCGCTCACAGCCCTGGTCGAGCAGTTCCACCGGTTGCCTGACGACTCGGCCATGAAGGTCGTCGCCCGCGCCGCGAACCTCGCGGGAGCGATGCGTCGGGCTTTGGATAGAGCGTCCCCGCGCGGGCCGGTGAACGTGGTCGAAATCATCCGCAGGGCGCGGGCGGCGGAGCTGGCTTACCTTGTCGCGGATCCCATGCGGATCGGACCTGCCGAGCTTCGCCGCGCTGCCGGTCGATGCCTGATGGAACTGGCTCAGGCGACCCTCGCTTCCGAAGATCACCCCCCGGCGTTTGACGCCAGACGGGCACGGGCGGTGCAGCAGGCGGTGGAGGAAGCGGTCACGCGGTACCGGTTTCATCAGTCGCCGACTTCCCTGGAGGCGCTTCTGATCCTCGCCCGTCGTCCCTGGACGATCGCCGGGCCTCATCTGGATCAACCCTCCTCGCCGGGGGTGTCGGCGCTGCGGACGATGCTGACCCTCGTCGAAACGCCGGTGGTGCGACGTTCGCTGCTGGCAATGCTGGGGCGCGAGACCCTGGCGGCCTCGGCGATCGCCGGGCTGCGCAACGTGGCCCTGACCGGGCGGGATGAGCAAACGGCAGAGGCGCTGACGCTCTGTCACCTGCTGCGGACCGGGCGCTTCCGCGCGCGCCTTAAAAGGGCAACGGGAATGGCGACCGTGTTCGGCGATCGGCCGAAGGCTACCGATCCCGGTTCCAGGCGGCGATGGGTGGTCTGGTGCGCGGCCGTGTCGCGGGGCGAGGCGCTTGTCCAGCGCCTCGAACAGGCGAAGGCCGATGACGACCGCACGACGCGGCTGATGACCCTCCGCAGGTTGATCGAGGCGTGTGACAGCGCCGGCGTAAGTGCGCCGGCGATCGAGGCGGCGATCGCCGCGTTCTGCATGGACACGGAACCTGCCATAGCCCGCGCAGCGGTGCGATTCCTTCAGCTTCGGCGCTGGCGCGGCCTGGAGAAGCTGCTTTCCGGGCTGGTACGCAGTGATGATGAAGCCCTGCGCACCCTCGCGGTCCGCGCCATCGCCGAGGAGGGCTTCAGAGGCCTCTGGCGGAACTGGGAGCGCTTGACCGTCATCGCGAGAGCCGCGGCCGGCAGAGCGATCGCGCACCTGGACGAAGCGTTCGTGATTCGGTTGCGAAGCTGCCTGCGCAAGCCCGAGCGCGAGTCGCAGGTGCGGGCAATTGCGATGATCCGGGAGCTTGACCTGGCGCCCCGCTTGACGCGCGAGCTTCTG
>JBGTFI010000756.1:0-5348 GCA_041747335.1 Phycisphaeraceae bacterium
CGACGCAAACGGCCGGCGTGCCCCGCGCCAGCTCGTGCAGCGCATTGGTGTTCGCCCCGCCAACATAGTGCGGCAGGTTGAGCGCCAGGTTGCGATAGGTGCGCGAGGCGTTGACCAGCGCCGTGGCCACGTGCGTGCGGCAGTATGAGAGCGCCTCAGCCACCATCTGCCCGAACGCCTTGAGCTTCCCGCCGTGTCGGGTGCGCGCCACCGGGTGGGTGATGAGTACTGTCCCCTGGGTGAGCGTGGCGGCGTGACGCTCGACGCGGCGAATCAGCGCCGCGCGGTCGATCGCCTCGTCCGCGAGGATGACGTCATCTCTTCCCAGCCAGTTCGAGTGGTCGATGCGCTCGAGCACGGCCCGCAGCAGCGTAAGGTCCGGCTCGTAGACGATGAGGATCGCGCCATCGCGGAGCTTTTGCGCGACGTGTGCCGCGTGATACCCCAGCGCCAGGCCGAGCAGGACGATCCCGCCGTGCTTCCGGTAGTCGATCGAAGCGGTGAGCTTCTCCGCCTCGGCCTGGGGATCGTACCGGCTGGCGAGCTGCACCGACTGATCGCCGTTCACCAGCTTCGCCGCCAGGGGTCCGGCCTTCGATTCGGTCCAGACAAGCGACGCGGGCGACGCCGCCTCGAGGCGCGCTGCCAGCTCGGCGTCACGCGAGCGAACGGCGGCCAGATTGACGGCGAACGTGGGCGTCATGACGGCAACACTCAGCCGCGCGACACGCGCGCGGATTAACCCCGACCAACGGCATTATCGGAGCGCGGGGCGATCGGGCTTGATTCTGGGACGGAGAGCTGGCCCGGCGAACGATCCCCTCAGTTCCCCCCGCCCCAGATGCCACGACGCCGGGCCTTGGCCTCGCGTTCGAGCGTTTCGTACTCTTCCATCCGGCTGTGGCTGAAGCGGCGCTCGACGCGCGCCAGTCCCTCCTCGACCAAGACGGCGTTCAGGCATCGGCCGTCTTCCAGGATGATGAAGGCCAGCAGGCGTCCGTAGCGGTCGCGCGTGGAGTGGGATTCAAGCTCGATCGTGACCGTGCGCTCTTCACTGAGCCTGCGCGTCATGGCCGTCGCCTCCTCGGCGAAGGGCTGGGCGGGCTGCGCGCCGCGGGTCATCTCCGGCGTGTCGATCGCCCAGAAGCGCACGCGCGTGAGGTTTTCCTTCGTGGCTGCCGCGCCGGGGGTCAGGATGTCGAGGGTGTCGCCATCCACCACGCGATGGACGAAGAACGTTTGGCGGTGAAAACGCGACCAGTCATCGCCGCGCTCGAGCAGCAGCCCGGAACGATCGGCGACGATCAGCGCCGCAAGGATCAGGACGATGACGACGGGGATCGGCGCGCGGCGGAGATAGCGCGTGCGGAGGAAACGGTCGAGGGGGATTGGGCGGCGGGGCATGGGAATCCCTGGGAATCCTGCTGATGGGTGGGAGGATGATAACAGTCGCCCCCCGATCTGCTACCATAGGTACTTCCGCCGCCGCCACGTCTCACGGAGACCGCCATGCGAACGATGCTCACCATCGGCCTGATTCTGGGGCTGACGGGGGGAGTGCGTGCCCAGCCGCGCGATGTCAACTATGACGAGAGCAAGGTGCCCGCCTATGTGCTGCCGGATCCATTGGTGATGGTGGATGGGAGGGCGGTGACGCCGGCGGAAATGTGGCGAAGCGAGCGAAGGCCGGAAATCCTGCGTTTGTTTGAGACACGTGTGTACGGCCGGGCGCCGGCGAGGCCCTCCCAGACGCACTTCGAGGTGATCTCCGGGCCTGAAACGGCGCTGAGCGGGCGGGCGATCCGCACCGAGGTCGATGTGTACCTCCTGGGCGAAGCGGCCGGCCCGAAGATGACCCTGCTGATCTACCTCCCCGCGAACGCGACCGGGCCGGTGCCCGCTTTTCTGGCGCTCAACTTCTTCGGGAATCAGTCGATTCATCCGGACCCGCGGATCACGATGTCCACGGCGTGGATGCGGCCGGTCTCCGCGAACGGCATCCGCAACAACCGGGCGACGGAGGCTTCACGGGGGGTGCAGGCATCGCGCTGGCCGGTGGAGACGATCATCAGCCGCGGCTATGCCCTGGTGACGATCTACTGCGGGGATATTGATCCGGACTACGACGACGGGTTTCAGAACGGCATCCATCCTCACTTTTACCGCGATGGGCAGACCAGGCCCGCGGCCGACGAGTGGGGAACGATCGCCGCGTGGGCGTGGGGCCTGAGCCGTGCGCTGGATTATCTGGAGCTTGACGATCGGATCGATCACGGGCGGGTGGCGGTGATGGGTCATTCGCGGCTGGGGAAGACGGCGCTGTGGGCAGCGGCGACGGATGAGCGTTTCGCGCTGGCGATTTCGAACAACTCCGGCTGCGGGGGCGCGGCGCTCAGCCGCCGGCGGTACGGGGAGACGGTCAAGCACATCAACGACGCCATGCCCCACTGGTTCTGCGGGAACTTCAAGCTGTACAACGATCGTGAGTCGGCCCTCCCGGTCGATCAGCACATGCTCATCGCCCTGATCGCCCCCCGGCCGGTCTACATCGCCAGCGCGGAGAAGGACCGCTGGGCCGACCCCAAGGGGGAGTTCCTGGCCGCCCGCCACGCCGGACCGGTCTATCGCCTGCTGGGCGAGCGTGGGGTGGGGGTCGAGCAGATGCCTGAAGTCGGCAAGCCCGTCGGCGAAATGGTGCGCTACCACGTCCGCGCCGGGGAGCATGACGTGACCACCTTCGACTGGCGGGCCTACCTGCAGTTCGCGGACCGGCACCTCAAGGGAGGATGAGGCGGACAATGCATGAAGGCACGAAGGGACGAAGGGACGAAGGGACGAAGGGACGAAGTTAGGAAGGCGGGACGGCAGGAAGGCAGGAAGGCAGGAAGGCGGGAAGGCGGGAAGGCACGAATTCGACTTCCCGAGAGGTGACGATTTCGATTGAAGTCCGGGCGGGGGCCGATTAAGCTTCCAGCCATGGTCTGTTCGGCGCGTCGAGACTATGGCGGGCTGTTACGGCGCCTGGCGCTGGTGACGGTGCTTGTGATGGTCTCGGGATGTCAATGGAAGGGCGGGCCGGGCGGCACGCGAGGTGTGGGCGGGGACGGCAAAGAGTCCGTCTGGGAGGTCCGCCCCGCCAGCATGAGGATTTATCCGTCATCGGGGTTCCGGGTGATCTCCGGGCAACCGGCGCTCGAAGCGCGGATCGAACTGTTTGATGACTTGGGCGACTCGGTCAAGGGCGTCGGGACGGTGCGGTTCGAGCTGTATCCGGTGGTCGGGCCGGAGCGGTCGGATGTCGGGGCGCGCCTGTACGGCTGGGAGGTCGAGATGCTCACGCTGGCCAAGAACCGGGAGCACTACGACAGCGTGACGCGCACGTACGTGTTCCAGCTCCGCCTGGGGCAGCCGCCCCAGCCGGGCAAACCGCTGCGGTTGGTGGCGGAGTTCGCCGACGCCCACCATCGCGGCGAACGCCTGTCGGCAGACACAGTCCTTGAACCGTAGGGCATGGTTCTGCCGGGCAAAACCCTTCGCACGACACCGACGCTTCATCCCTTTCCCCACCTGCTGTGAACCGATCGCATCGCCCGCGCGATCAGGCGCTGGTATTCCGCCAGCGCCAGGGCCTTGTGCGGACGGACGATGATGAGGAGGTCGTACCCGCCGGGCCAGTCGTGTTGACTCAGGCGGAAGGCCTCGCGGAGCAGGCGCTTAAGTCGGTTGCGCCGAACGGCCGAACCCACTCGCCGCGGGACGCTCAGCCCCAGGCGCGGATGATCGAGCTGATTCGGCAGGCTGCACACCAGCAGCGGGCCAAGCGATGTGCGCACCTTCGCCTCATAGACGGCCGCGAACGCGAGCCGTCCGCGCAGGCGCATCTCACGCGGGAAGCGATAGCGCCGTCGATCGGGGGTCGGGGATTCCGGGGTGGGAGATTCCAAAGCTGGGCGTCCGGAGACTGAGGCGCCGTCAGGGTTGATCCTGCGATTGCCGGTGGGACATCAGGGCGCGGCTGTAGGCCGAGATCACATCCTGGCGGCGCAGCAGCGCGATGACCTTTTGTTCGCCGTCGACCTCGCCCACGACCGGCAGTTCATCGAACCGCCCTTCGGCGAACCTGCCGATGGCGCTTGAGAGGTCCGTCTCGAGCGTCAAGGGTTCGATCTCCTGCGCCAGGTCGTGAGCGACCGCCAGTTCGCCGACGCCGCCGGTCTCGTAGAGATACTGCCTTACGTCATTGAGCGTGAACAGCCCGTGCAGTTTTCCCGCTTCATCCAGCACGGGGAAGGTCGTCTGCGAGGTGTCCGCCACCATGCGGACGATATCCCCCAGCGGCATCCCCAGCGGGACCGTTACGAACCCGCGGGTGGCGCGGGCCATCGCGTCTTTGATCTTCATGTCCTGAAGCACGTCGATGATGAAGTCGCCGCGGTGGGCCGGGGAGTCCAGCCGCGTGCCGACCTGCTCGCGGAAGAGCGTGAACCCGCCGCCCAGCACGTAGCTCAGCGCGCAAACCCACATCGCCGGGAGCAGCAGGGTGTAGCTGGCGGTCATCTCCGTGACCATGATGAGCGTGCTGACGGGGGTGTTGGCCGCGGCGGCGAAGAAGCTCGCCATTCCCAGGATCACGAACACCGACACCGCCTCCTGATCCGGAACAAGCGACGGCGCGAGGTGGTGAAACATCAGCCCCACCAGCGCCCCGAACGACCCGCCGATGACCATGCTCGGCCCGAATACGCCGCCCGATCCGCCCGAACCGATCGTCAGGGACGTGGTCAGAATCTTCCCGAACCCCACCGCCAGCAGCACCCACACAATCAGCGCCTGATCGCCCTGGGGCATGATGATCCGCTGAAGAAACCCGTATCCGAACGACAGCACGCTCAGCCCATCGTGCTGGGCGGCCGGACCCACCGGCCCGAGCAGGTGATAGATCCCCACCGCGACCAGCCCCGTGCCAAGAGCGCCGATCACGGGCTTGACGACGCGCGGAATATTCCATCGCTGGAAGAGGTCGTGAATGCCGTAGAAGGTCTTGACGTAGATGAACGCGGCGAGGGTCATCGCGATCGCCAGCACGGTCAGCGGGAGCAGCATCACGGGATCATCAAAGCGCAGATTCCCGTGAATCTCAAAGAGCGGGCGAAAACCGATGTACCCGAAGCACAGCGCCAGCCCCACGTTGTAGGTGCAGTAGGCCACCGCCGAGGAGATGAACGAGGGGATGAGGTTTTCGGCCTCGAACTCCGGATCGCGGTAGAGGACTTCGGTGGCGAAGATCGCCCCCGCCAGCGGCGCCTGGAAGATCGCCCCCACCCCCGCCCCGACGCCCGCGGCCATAA
>JBGTFI010000757.1:0-2052 GCA_041747335.1 Phycisphaeraceae bacterium
CCCGGCAACGGCCCCGGATGCCGGGGCGGCGCCGAGCCACTGAGCCAGCCACCCCGGATGGATACGAGGTGATAGAATCGCGTTTCTTACGATGTTCGAAACGCGATCCGGTCTGATCCATGCGGCCATCCAACGAAGAGCAGAACAGTGCCCGACGTTCCGGCGCGATCGAGCGACTTCGCGAGATCGCGCAAAGTCGCCCGCCGCGCGTGCTGATCTTCGCCAATCGCGGGTTCGGGGATCTGGTGTGCGACACGGTGCTGTTCGCGGCGTTCCGTCAGGCGCTGCCCGAAGCGCGGATCGCGGCGGTGGTGCGGTCGAGCGCGCACGAGGCGATCCTGGCGCCCGGGGGTCTGGCGGATGAGTACCTGCACTTCAGCGCCGACAGCGATCATTACCTCCGCGATGCGCTGCGGCTTCTAAGGGGGATTCGCCGGTTCCGTCCGGACCTCATGTGTGTTTCTACGGAAACCGATCCGGTCAAGTCTCCGGTGCTGAGCTTGCTGAGCGGGGCGAAGTTGCGGATGGGGGAGGCCGGATCGGCATTAGGGCGGTTGTATACGTACGCTCCGCCGCGCCGCGCGGAACAGCACAAGGTGTTAAGCAACTGGGACATCCTCGCGGCCGCGGGGATGGATGAGCGGCCGCAGCCGCAAGTCGCCGTGTGCGAGGAGGATGCGCAAGCGATGGACCGACTCGCCAGTGAACGTCGCTGGCCGAGCGCCGGACCGATCGCGATCCACGCGGGTTCGCGCGGGATCGACACGTTCAAGCGCTGGCCGGTGGGGCACTTCGCGGCGCTGATCGATCGACTGAGCGTCACGGGCGACCGGCCGATCGTCCTGGTCGGAGGGCGGGACGACGCGGAGGAAGCGTCCGCGATCCGGGAGCGCGTGGCATGCGAGGTAGATAATCTGGCGGCGACGCTTTCGCTTGGTGAGCTTGCGGCCTTGTTTCAACGCTGTTCGCTGGTGATCGGCAACGACAGCGGGCCGATGCACATCGCCGCGGCCGTGGGCGCGCCGAGCATCGTCATCTTCGGCCCGACCTGCCCCGAGCGCACCCGCCCGTGGGGCGATAACGTGACGGTCGTGCGCACCGGGATATCGTGCAGCCCGTGCTTTCCGCGTCTTCGCTTCGGGTGCGGCGATCCGCGCTGCCTGACGGAGCTGGAGGTCGATCGCGTGCTCGAAGTTGCTCAGAGTCGATTGGACCGGCCGGCGGCGGCCGCTGCGACGCGCCTGGCCGTCTACCCGCACCGCTGATGACCCACCCGCCGACGACCATTCTTCCCGTTCCCAGCGCTTACGTTGAGCGCGAGCGTTTCATTCTCGATGCGTGCAGAGGGCTGCGCGTGCTGCACCTGGGGTGCATCGGGATGGAATACTGTGATTCGCAGACGCGCGCCCGCACGTTCGAGCGGTCGCTGCACCATCAGCTGAGCGCCATCGCGGACGTGACGGGCGTGGACCTGAGCGCCCAGGCGATCGAGCTGATCCGCCGTGACGGGCTTGCGAGCAACATTGTCGTGGGGGATGTGCAGCACCTCGAATCGCTTGGGTTGGAGGCGACGTTCGACCGCGTCGTAGCCGGGGACATCATTGAGCACATTACGTGTCCGGGGCGAATGCTCGATGGAGCGCGAGCGCTGCTGCGACTCGGGGGGGAGTTGATCGTCACCACGCCCAATGCATTCGGGCTGCCGCGTTATCTGCGGTTTCTCAGCGGACGGTTCCGGGAGAACGATGAGCACGTGATGTGCTTCAATTTCGAGAACCTTTTTCATATGCTCGAGCGCCACGGGTTGACGCCGCGCCGGGCGATGACGTGTTACCAGCGTCGGGCGCGGGGGATGGGAGCGGCTTTTCAGGTCGGCAGGGCGATTCTTGAGCGGGTTCCGCGATGGGGGGGGACGCTGCTGGTCACGGCGTCGGTGAAGGACCACACCAGGCCCGGTGGGGCGGGCGTCTCGCCCGCCATCACCCCCAAGGGCTGAAAACTTCGAGAACACCTGGGAATTCACGGCTTCGCCGTGATGGCGGGCGAGACGCC
>JBGTFI010000758.1:0-10440 GCA_041747335.1 Phycisphaeraceae bacterium
CCGCCGGGCCGTGGACGACGGCGGTACGCCGGACGACCCCTCGGATGACCGCCCGCTGTGGGGCCTGGTCACCGCCTCGCGCACCATCGACATCACCCGTCAGAACGCTTACCTCTGGGACCATATCGACTCAGTCTTCACCGTCGTCGAGGCCCACGAGAACCCCCTCGCCGGAACCACGAGGCATCAACTTCGCGGGCTGGCGACGCTCCATACGGGCGGCCTGCTCGAGATCGAATGGGGAACGATCGCCGCCGCCGACCCGCCGCGACCGGCTGAGGGAACCGGGCTTTATCGCAACTACAGCGGCGCGGTACTCACCGGCCACGCCTTCGATCGTGCCTTCCCCGGCCTGGGCAAGTGGATGGTCACGCTCGCCGCGTGGCTCTTCGCCGTCTCGACGATGATCTCCTGGAGCTACTACGGCGAACAGGGCATCATCTACATGGTCGGGCAGCGCCTGGTTCTTCCCTACAAGATGGTGTTCCTCGCCGCGACGATCTACGCCGCCGCCGGCATCGCCAACGCCCATGACATGGAGGTGCTGATGGACCTGGGCACCGGCGCGATGCTCTGGGCCAACATCCCGATCGTCGTGGGGCTGGGCTTCCTGAGCGTGGGAGGCCTCAACAGCTACGTCACACGACTCAACACCGGCCAGTTCGTCAAGCGATCCGCCGTCTCCAACGGCGACGGCATATAGACCCCATCAACACCAGCGGTGCAAGCGATCCGGGTGACGGCGTCGGAACCCCGCCACCGGCGAGCAGGGCCTCGAACGGCGCGACATCGAACGAATCCAGCCCGCCCGATCCATCCAGATCCCCCCGCGCCAGCGGATCAACGCCCGGATACGCCAGCGCGTACGCCCCCGCATCCGCCAGCGCCAGCTCGAACGCATCCACATCAAATGCATCCACGGTCGCGTCATCGTTCATGTCGCCGCGCATCGGCCAGCGGTAGGCGATCATGGTCACTCCCACATCCAGGCGGGTACTCAAGGGAATCGTGTCCGGCGCGTCAAGCCACTCCAGCCAGACCGACAGCGAATCGTCATTGGGATTCCGAGTCCCTGCCAGGTATCCCTGCACGCCCAGCCGAAGCCCGTGCGCATCATCCACCACGATGCGCATCGTCGGGCTGTCCGCGAACCACGTTGACCCGTCGCGCTTGACCAGCTCCATCCATCCTCCGACCTCGACCGGCTGCGGCATCAGATAGGCGTCGCGGGGCGTGTCGTCGAAGAGTTCGATCGTGCGCACGAAACCCTCGGCATCCTCAAAGCGGATAAGATCGGCATCGAAGACGTTCTCGAAGGCGAACATGCTCGAGACCGTCAGCACCCGCAAGCGATCGTTGCCCGTGAAGAAGGAATGGGTCGTCAGGGCGATGTCGCGGCCGGCGATCAGCGAGATGTCCAGGTCCACGGCGGTGCGGCCGAGGATGGGATCCTCAAAGCGCCTTTGGCTCTGGTAGATCGCATCCGCGCCGTACTCCCCGCTGAGGCGCCCGCGATAGCGATCCGCGCCGCCGGTGAAGACATCCCCGCGCGAGACCTGGGGGATGAACTGCAATCCGGCGTTCGTCCGGAACGATGGCGCGCCCACGACCGAAGTCCCCAGCGAGGCGGTCGTGCCGTCGGCCCGCTGGTAGGTGGCACGGAGATACCCGTTGGCGTGCAGGTCCACGAAGGTCAGCGGGAAGCTGCCCGTCCCCGGCACGCGGTCGAACGCCTCGATCACCTTGTGGTTCCCGCCGGGCACGGGAACGCCGTTGTGATAGATCGGCACCGCCGCCTCCAGAACGCCCGCGTCTGCGGCGCGCAGCGAGAACTCGCCGTCGTCGAAGAACGTGACATCGGCGGCGAAGAGGGACACGCCGCAGGTCAACATCACGAGCGCCACGGGCCATCTCCCCAGGTTGCGCCGTACCGAGGACATCAGTCAGCATCTCCCAGCATGACTTCCACGGCCGCGCTGCCCGCCTTCACCAGCCCGTGCGGAATGACAGCGCCCTCGATCGGCCTGCCGTCGACCCTGACGCTCTCAACGTTCATCGCGCCGGGGGTCTTTCGCTTCACCTCGATGCGGTATTCGCACCCTCGATAACGTCTTCGCATCGTGTAACCGTTCCAGTGCGCTGGCGGGCAGGGGTCGATGAGCAGGCCGTCCCACGTGGGTCTAATGCCCATCATCCACTCGGTGAGCACTCGATAGAGCCACGCGCTCGAGCCGGTGTACCACGTCCATCCCCCGCGGCCGAAGAACGGCGAGTCCGGCCCGTCCACGTTTCCGGGGGTCACGTACGGCTCGCATTGGTAAGCCTGCGGATCCATGCCTCGAAGCACCGGGCACAGCCTCGTGAACAGCTCCCACGCCTTCCCCGCCCGCTTGAGTTGACACTCCATCTGAATCGCCCACATCGCCGCGTGCGAATACAGCCCGCCGTTCTCGCGCACTCCCGGCGCATACCGCGTGAGGTACCCGATGCGCTCATCCGGCAGGGTGTACGCCGGATAGAGCAGCAGCGGGCCGAACTCGCGATACAGATTCGACTCCATCGCCTCCAGAACCGCCGCCAGGCGCTCGCGCGGAACCACGCCGCTCAGAACCGACCACGTCTGCGGGTTGAGGTGGATCCTTCCCTCCGCGCTTCGATGGCTGCCCACGAGCGTCCCGTCGTCGCAGCTCGCCGCCCAGTACCAGCCCCCGTCCCAACCGTGCGTGTTGATCGCCTCGCGTAGCTCCCCCGCCTGGGCCTCGTAAGCCGCCGTGCGATCCAGCGCTCTCGCATCCACCGCGCCCCCCTCTGCCGCGCGGCGCGTCATCTCTCGAAACTCCCGCAGAATCAGGTGCAGGAACATCCCCACCCACACGCTCTCCCCGCGGCCGTCCCACCCGGTGACGGACAGCCCATCGTTCCAGTCGCCCGTCCCGATCAGCGGGAGGCCGCGCGGGCTTCGACGCGAAAGCGCCAACTCGATCGCTCGCACACAGTGCTCAAAGAGACTGCCCGATGATCGCCCGCATCCCTCCGAGCCTAAGAACGGCGCCTCCTCGGCGAGCGCCGCGAAGTCCCCGGTCTCCCTCACATAGTTGACGATCACGAACGGCAGCCACAGCAGGTCGTCGCTGTAGCGCGATTCCATCCCCTGTTCGGTGATCGGGTGCCACCAGTGCATCACGTGGCCGGCCGGGTACTGGTGCGCCGCGTGAAGGTGAAGCTGCCTTTTCGTCCAGTCGGGATGGGAATGTAGCCAGACCTGGCTGTCCTGGAGCTGATCGCGATACCCAAAAGCCCCGCCCGTCTGGTAGTACGCCGTACGCCCCCACAGCCGCGCCGAGAGTGTCTGATACTTCAGCCACCGGTTGACCAGCAGGTTCACGTCCGCATCCGGACAGGCCACCGATGTTCCGTCAAGCTGTTGTCGCCAGAACGCGTGAACCTCATCCAGCGCCTCGCGCGCCCGCGCTGAATCCCGGTATCGCGCGATCCACTGCGCTGCCGTGTCGCGGTCTTTCGCTACACCGACAGTGAACACCAGCGTCCTGGCCTCGCCCGGCGCAAGCTCGATCGGCGCGCACAGCCCGGCGACCGCGTCATCCCAACGCCCGGTCGTCCCGCCCACGTACTGACCCATACTCAGCGCGCCAGGCGCCCTGACGGATCCATGCCTCCCCAGGAACGCCTGCTTATCCCCGGTCAGCTCGATACCCACGCCGCTGACCCCGTGCCACGCCAGGCCCTCCCACGATCGATTCCAGTGCTGGCCCTTTGCATTGGGGATATCCCACAGCCGCTTGCGCGCGATCACCGCCGACAGACCCGCGTCAAGCTCCGTCTCGATGAACGTCCGATGAAACTCCCGATGGCTGTCCGGCGCGGCCCCCAGACACCACTCCAGGTACGACCAGATCGTCAGCCGTCGCGGCCGCGAGGTGAGATTCCCCACCTCCAGCAACCACACCTCCATCGAAGCACCCGGCGGCACGAACATCGTCAGCCTCGTCTCGATGTCCTCGTTCCGCGTCGTGAAGCTCGTGTACCCCATCCCGTGACGGCACTCATAACTCTGCGGCGGCGCGCACACCGGTCCCCACGTCGGCGACCAGTACCGTCCGCTCTCTTCATCGCGCACATAGACAAACTTACCCGCGTCATCCGCCACCAGGTCCTGATCCCACCGCGTGATCCGGTTCAGGCTCGCGTGCGTCTTCCACGAATACCCTCCGCCCGCCTGCGACACGATCAGCCCGTAGTCGCCCGGACAGATCACGTTCACCCACGGGCGCGGCGTGTCCGGCCGCGTGATGACGTACGCCTCTCCATCGCGTGTGAAGTGCCCGAACGCCGTCTCAAACAAGCGCGGGTCCGACGGCTCCACGCGCACCACACCCGTGTGGGACAATCCGACTCTCGTCACGGAAGTTCTCCAGTTGCGCCCAGCCGCGATCCCTCAGTGCAGCACCACCGTCCCCAACATCACGCGATCCCCCTGCGCCTTCCACTGCCAGTTGAGCTTCACCGGCGCGCCGGTCCGCTCCTGGATGTCCTTTACCGCCACGGACAACCCCATCCGCGCCCCCGCAGCGGGCTCAAGTCCCAACGTCGGCCAGGGAATCCCGGCCGTGACGGTGTAACCTTCCTCGGTCGGCATCGTCCTGGCCTCAAACTCCAATCGCTCCCCAAACCACTCCCAGCGCTGATCCCCAGGAGCGAACCCGAACTGGAAGTCCGCCGCGTCCCCCCACAGCAGCCCGTCGCCCTGAGGATCGATGAACAGTTCCACGCAATCCTGCTCATGTATCGCCGCGCCGGACCGATCATTCCGCACCCGCCGATCCTCCACCTCCACCCGCACGTGCAGTGCCCGCTCATCCCACAAGAGTGCGAACCGCGCCGCGACCGCCTCCTCATCTCCCGCCGGCTGACCGAACTCCAGCGCGTTGGTGAGGTCCATCCTCTGCCAGTCGGCTCGCTCCCATCCCTCCTCGATCCGCCGCACCGCCGCGCCGCGCTCGCCGCGCCACGTCGCTTCCAGCACCGCCGCGGGAATCGACGCCAGCCCATACACGCTGCTCGTGCGATCCGGCGATGCATCCTCCACCGGCCGAAAGCCCGCGATCTTCATCGCATGCTTCATCTCCGGATTCGCCATGAACCACTTCCACACCGAACCTGAGCGATGGTTTTCGATCATCAGGAGAGTGATGCCCTTGTCGATCCCGATCACATCCCGCGCCACCCAGCCCGCGGCGGGGTTGAAGGCGTCCACGAACCCGTAGCGCTTCCATATCCGATCCCCGTACTCCTTCTTCATATGCGTGAGTGTTTCGATGCACTCGGCCGGCAGCATCGGCATCGAACCGGCCGCGGCGCACGGCGCCACCGTCCCATCAATATTCGCCGTCTGCGGCGGGCCGCCCCAGGCCGTGTATCCGTGCTCGTAGTCCGATGATGTGATCCCCCACAGCTTCGGGCCGAAGTGCGCAAACCGCTCCGAGAGCTTCATGCACATCAGCCGATGCGCCCGCGTCGCAAGAACCGAGTTCTGCCAGTAATCCGCGTAGTCGTCCCGCACCCCCCGGAAATCGACCCAGGCGTGCGAGAACTGATGCACGAACAGCGGCGGATACGCCAGGAACGTCATCCCCTCATACTCCACCACCGGCTCGCGACGCCAGGCGTGCCAGGCGGCTTCCGGGGCCGGGGGCAGCGGGTGCGTCGGCGAACCCAGCGCCAGCAGTTGCAGAATCATGTGCTCGCTGTAATGGTCCCACGCGGCGTCGCCGAAGCCCCGCTCCGGCCACCACGCCATCCGCAGCGTCTCGCCCCCGCCCAGCATCCACGGCCACTCCACACGCTCATACAGCTTCGTCGCGAGCGCCTCCACCTCCGTGCCCTTGTAGTACTGCCGCGCCGTCAGCACCCCCGCCATCAGCAGCGCCGTGTCGATCGATGACAACTCGCAATCCCACACGCGCTCGCCCGTGCGCCGGTCCACGAAGTGGTAGTAGTAGCCGCGCACATGCGGCATCTTCTCCCACAGGAACCGCAGCGTCGTCAGCACGCGCCGATAGGAATCCTCGCGTTCGATCCACCCGCGCGCATCGGCAATGCACAGGGCGGTAAGGCCGAACCCCGTCGCCGCGATGCTGGCGACGTCCGGATGCCCGCTCCCATCGGCCGGGGCGCGGTCCGCGACGAGTCCGGTGTCGGGGTCGGCCTGCTCAAGGAAGAAAAGGACGCAGCGGCGCTGCATCTCCTCGAGCAGCGGTGGATCATGCTCCGCCGCGGATGCCGCGGCGCACCCGAAAAGTGCCGCCGCAGCGCAAAGGCTGAGCATCACGATGTGATACTTGAACCATCCCGGCGCGCCAGGCATCAGGCTCACCGCCCTCCCCCGCGCTCGGGCGGCAGGCCCCAGCGGTACCAGGGGACGTTGCCGAACTTGTCCGGGCGCGCCGTCCCGAAGCGCGCCTCAACATCGGTCAGGAACTCCGAATGGCCATCGACGAAGCTGTAATTCGAGCCCGTTCCTCCACCGTGACGCGAAACCGCATAATTAACCGGCACGGCCGTACCGTAGTCGAGGTCCAGGGCCACCACCGTCCATCGGGGCAGCGGCATCGCGGAGACCCTCATGCCCGTGATGTCGACGTTGTCGTTGAGCTTGTAGTCCGTCCAGTAACGCCTGCCCCCCCTGGCGAGCGTCGTCCGGTTCCCGGCCTCATCCATCGTCGCCGACTGAATCGGCCCGTAAAATCCCGCGTTGAATCCGTTCTCGGGCACGAACAGTCTCCCGGCCGTCCCCGTCTCCTCCGCGAACGGGCACAGGAAGAGTTCCGTCGACTGCACGTACGGATACAGCAGAACGATCTGCTGGCCCTGCGTATCCCTTGTCACGCGAGGCAGAAGCTCCCCATTGTCCTCCGCGTACAGCAGCGACCCCATCGCGATCTGCCGAAGCTGCTGCAGACAGATCGACTGCTTGGCCGCCTGACGCGCCGATCCCAGCGCCGGCAGCAGGAGCGCCACCAGCAGTGCGATGATGCTGATGACCACCAGCAGCTCGATGAGTGTGAATCCCCCGCGCGGCCGCCCTTCCTTACCCTCACATCCGTGATCGAATCTTGTGTGCCGTTCCATCTGATGATCTCCTGATCGTGGGGAGGGCCGACCGAATCGGCGCGGCGCCGGTCAGGGCGCCGCGCCCCATGAATACTACGCTCAGCCGTCGTGACGCGTTCGCCGACGGATCATGCCCAGCGCCCCCAGCGCCACCAGCGCCGCCGTCGCCGGCTCCGGCACGACGCGGATGTTCTCATACCGCGCCACGCCGAAATCGTTCTCATCCGACGGACTGAACTGACCGTAGAAGCCGACGTTCGTCCCGTTGGCGATGCCTCCCTCGAGGTTGGTGAAGTCGAGCTGGCCGCTCGAGAGCGGACCGCCCCCCACGTCCACGATGTACTCGACCGTACCGGGCATGCCCTCACCGGGCCGATAGATCATCCGCATGAGGATCGTGTCCCCCGCGGTGTAGCTCTCGCCGAACGTGCCGTTAAAGCTGAAGAACGGCAGCGGCCCGCCGAAGGCGACGATCTCCCCGGCGTCCGAGTTGATGATGAACAATCCGTCGCCCGTCACGCCGCTGTTCACCCGGATGCCCGCCTCCTTGCGCGGGGCCGTCGAGCCGACTTCGAGCGTCACCATCGCGCTGATGTCGAATCCGTCCGCCGTGCCCAGCGCCAGCGGCGTCGTGCCCCCGTCGTCCGAGACCATCGCGTCATGACGGTTGGCGAACCCGCCGTCGACCATGTTCTCATCGCGGATTTCCAGAATCGTCGGGAAGTTGTTGGTGATGGTCAGGGTGGAGCCGGGAAAGTCGTTGAACACCCGCTCGGCCACCGCCACCCCGTTGACATCGAGGATCCCCCCCCACGCCGCGCCGCACGCCAGCGCCCCTCCGAAACCAATGCTCATCACCGCCAGTTGTCTCATCACTTTCATGCCACACCTCCAAAGTTGGTTGCCGCGGGCTCACACGAACCCGCCTGATCATCGACCCGACCCGGCTTTCTCACCGGGTCACCTGCGTTTGCGAAGCATCGCCATGCCTCCGACCACCAGCAGCGCCAGACTCGCGGGCTCCGGCACCGCTCCACCCGCGCCCGCCAGCGCCATCTCGAACGGCGAGACGTCAAAGGCGTCAAGCACCCCGTCGCCGTTCACGTCCCCCAGGGCCACCGGGTCCAGGCCGGGAAACTGCGCTAGGTACGCCTCCTGGTCCGCCAGCGCCAGCTCAAAGGGCGCCACATCGAACGCGTCGAGCACCCCGTTGCCGTCGAGGTCGCCCAGCACGATGTCCGGCGGCAGGCTCTGGATGCTGATGCTCTCGAACGTCGTCACGACGAACGCGCTGTCGAGCTCCTCGGCGAAGAGCGCGTTCTGAGCGTAGAACCCCAGGATTGAATTGTTGATCACCCCGTTCTCGAGGTTGCCGATGTCCCGCGCCCCGCTCGAGACGCCGTTGAAGAAGTATTCCATCGTGGCGCGCTGTTCGCCGACCTCGCCGTCGCCGGGCGTGTAGATCATCCGCAGCGTGGCCGTCTCGCCCGGCGTGTAGATCGCCCCGCCGAACTCCGGACCGTCATCGTCCTGCGTCCGGTTGCTCACGAACGGGAAGAACGCCCCGAACGCAGCCACCTCCCCGTCCGAGGTGACGATGAACAGCCCCTCGCCGCCGATCATCGTGTCCATGCGGATGCCCGCCTCCTTGCGCCGCTGCTCGGGATCGTCCGCCACGTCGAGGGTCACCTCCACACTCAGGTCGAAGCCCTCTTCATTCTGGAACTGGAAGCGGCTGACGCTCTCGCCATCGTCGATCGCCAGCCACCCGACGTGCTGATTGGCGAAAAACCCCACCGGATCGCCGTAGTCGCGCTCGTCAAATTGGAGCACGTCCGGAAATTCGTTCGTGACCGTCAGATTGCTCGACGGAAAGTCGCCGAAGCGGTAGAGCTGAAGGTCCACCGCGTTGATTTCGTCGATCGTCTGGGCGCGGATATCCGTTCCCCCCATCACGCCCGCCGCGACCATCACGCCGATCGCCGTGGCCTTTCTGACCATTCGCTTTCTTTCTCGTGACATGGCTGTTGCCTCCTTTCACACCGGCGCCGCAGCGCCCTGATCCATCATCACCTTCGCGGCCGGTCTCCTGAGCCGCGCTGCCTTGTCCTACGGGTCAGCTGTCTCATGCCTTCCGCACGTCCCGCGAGCCACGAAACAGGTCGTCAGCACGCGGTTCGTCCTCGTTTCACCGCTTCGAAGCAGTTCAATGAGCGCCCGCGCGGCCTCACGACCCATCTCCCGCATCGGCGAACGCACCGTCGATAAACCAAGCAGGGGCGCTGCCTCGATATCGTCGAACCCCACGATCGCCACATCCTGCGGCGCGCTCAGCCCGAACTCCCGCAGCGCCTCCATCGCCCCGATCGCCATCGCGTCGTTCAGCGCGAAGATCGCATCCGGAAGCGCCTTGCCGGCCGAAAGCCACATCTTGACCCGCTCATACCCGCTTCGCTTGTGGAAGTCGCCGTCCCATACCAGTTCGGGGTCCACCGCCATCCCTGCCTGGGCAAACGCACGCTGACACCCGATCCAGCGCTGCTCCGAATCGAACGTCCCGTCCGGCCCCTTGATGACCGCGATCCGCCGATACCCGTGACCCAACAGGTGCGAGACCGCATCGCACGCCCCGGCGATGTTGTCCAGCGAAACCGTCGCGACCTCCGCCCCCGACACCGGCCGATCCACCAGCACGATCGGCAATCGCTGCCGGGTCGTGTCTCGCACAAACCCCTCGGGCATGTCCAGATTCATCAGGATCAACCCGTCCACCCGCCCGCCCTGGAGATACTCCCCCACCAGGTCCGGCTCATCGGTGGTGCTCCGGGAAAAGGCGACCATCAGGTGAAAGTCCGCCAGGCTCGCCACCTCATGGATGCCCTTGAGTACCTCACTGAAGAATCCGCTGTCGATGTTCGGGAAGATGACCCCCAGGGTGTCCGTCCGCTGACGCGCCAACGCCCGCGCGGCGTAGTTGCGGGTGTACCCCAAATCGTGGATGGCGCGAAGCACACGATCGCGGGTGTCCTGACGGACCTTGTCGCTGCCGTTGAGCACGCGAGAGACGGTGGCGGTCGAGACACCCAGGTGCCTCGATACGTCGTGCAGCGTCCTGGAACTGGAAGTGGGTTTGACGTTCATGTCACCGTTTACATCCATTGATGAAAACGCTTACATTCTACCTGAAGAGACGCCCGCGTCAATACTTTTCTTGCCCCGAATCACCTCGGTATTTGGACTACACGAGCCCCACCAGCGCCATCAACCCCCCCTGGCCTTCACCGGCGGGTCTCAGTGGGACAAGGCTCC
>JBGTFI010000759.1:0-3321 GCA_041747335.1 Phycisphaeraceae bacterium
GGCCAGCGCCGCGGCCGCGCAGAAGCCGCGGCGCGTCATCTCAGACTCTTTGCTGTCTTGCATCACTTCCTATGATAGGTCGATCAATCATCCGCGCGAAGCCCCGCCCATTCGCCAGCGCAGCTCTTCGAGGATCGCATACATCGTCGGGACAGTGAACAGCGTCAGCAGCGCCACCAGCATTCCGCCAAAGCTCGGAATCGCCATCGGAACCATGATGTCGCTGCCCTTGCCCGTCGAGGTCAGCACAGGAAGCAGCGCCAGGATCGTCGTGGCGCTGGTCATCAGCGCCGCCCGGCAACGGCGATTCGCCGCGACGACGATGGCCGCGCGCACCGCGGCGATCGAATTCGCCCGGCGCTCACCCATCGACTGACGGATATACGTCGCCATCAGAACCCCGTCATCCGTCGCGATCCCGAAAAGCGCCAAAAACCCCACCCACACCGCCACGCTCAGGTTCACCTGCCACAGCGTCGCGCCCGTGCGGGGATCGACCGCGGGCATCTGAAACATCTCCCGCATGTTCACGCCGAACACCGCGAAATCCGCGAACCACGGCTGATTGTAAAGCCAGATCATCAGAAAACCCCCGCTCCAGGCGACGAACACGCCGGTGAACACCAGCAGCGTCACCGGAACATCCCTGAACTGGAGGTAAAGGATCAGGAAGATCACAAAAAGCGCCAGCGGAAGCACCACCGCGAGCGTTCTCGCCGCGCGCAACTGGTTCTCGTAGCTGCCCGCAAACCGGTAGCTGACGCCCGCGCCCAGCCGCAGCTCGCCCGCCTCCTGCTTCTGCTCCAGGTACGCCCGCGCGCTATCCACCACCTGCACCTCCGCGTATCCGGGCAGCTTGCCGAAGGTCACGTACCCCACGAGGAACGTGTTCTCGCTCCTGATCTGCATCGGCCCCCGCTCGTAGCGGATCTCCGCCAGTTGACCCAGCGGAATCTGCGCCCCATCGGCGCCCGGCACCAGCACCCGCTCGATCGTCTCGATGCTGTCGCGCAGCTCCCGCAGGTAACGCACCCGCACGGGATAACGCTCCCGGCCTTCGACCGTGCGTGTGAGCATCGTCCCCCCGATCGCCACCTCGATCACATCCTGCACGTCCGCGATGCGCAGCCCGAAACGCGCGATCGCCTCGCGGTCGATCTCGATCTCCAGGTACGGCGTCCCCACGATGCGCTCCGCGATCACCGTCCCCACGTCCACCCCCGGAACCTCACCGCGCTTGAGAAGCTCCTCGATCCGGATCCCCGCCGCCTCAATCGACGCAAGGTCCGGGCCGGTGACCTTAATCCCCATCGGCGCCCTCATGCCCGTCTGAAGCATCACCAGGCGCGTCTCGATCGGCTGAAGCTTCGGCGCGCCCGTCACCCCCGGCAAACGCGCCGCCGCCTCGATCTCCCGCCAGATGTCGTCGGGACTCGTGATGTGGTCGCGCCACTGGCGGTACGGCCGCCCGCGCCGGTCGGGAATCAGCTCGCCCCGCTCATCACGCACGAAATCATCACGATCACGGTCGTATCTGAACCGCACGCGCTTCCCATGCGCATCGAGGATGTACTCGCTCCTGTAGTTCACCACGCTCTCGTACATCGACACCGGCGCGGGATCCAGCGGAGACTCCGCCCGGCCGAGCTTGCCCACCACCGACTCAACCTCCGGGACCGCCTCAATCGCCCGGTCCTGGATCGCCAGAATCTCCTTCGCCTGTCCGATCGACGCGTGCGCCATCGTCGTGGGCATGAACAGGAACGAACCTTCATCCAGTGAAGGCATGAACTCCCTGCCCAGACCCTGCCAGTCGCGCGCCACCATCCACTTGAGGCGCATCAACCACGAGTCGGCTTCGTCCGCGTCCAGCTCCGCCGGCGTCATCGAACGCAGGCGTATCAGTTCCCGCGACCATCCCCAGCGCGACAACACCTGCTCCACCCGCGGCGCCTCATACCGCTCGAGCATCCGCCGCATGTCCTCCTCGGTCGCCGCCAGCGCCGCGGCCGTCCAGACCGTCTCCCCGGCCCGCTTCTGAAGCAGGCCCTCATCCATCAGCCGCGCCACCGGCGCCTCCCCGCCCAGCAGCGCCACTGGCGCGCGGTCCATCGGCCCAAGAACGTAACCCGGCCCCAGCCAGACGTACGCCCCCATCCCCACCAGCAGCGCCGGGAACGTCAGGAACGTGAGCTTGTGGTCGAGGCACCATCGCAGCGCCATCGGATAAACAAGCTGAAACAACCGGAAAACAAGCAGCAGTCCGCCGATCAGCCCGATGACGAACACGATGTTCCTACCCGCCCCACGCGCCGCCCCCAGCGGCATCCACCCCTCAGCCAGCACCCACGCCACCGCAAACGCCACCAGCAGGTTCCCCGCGATCATCACCGGCCTACGGATGCGCCCGGGCAGCGGCAGCCGCATCCCCTTGCGCAAAAGGACGTGCGCCACCGGCGGGATGATCGTCAGCGCCACGATGATCGAGGCGATCAGCGCGAACGTCTTGGTGAACGCCAGCGGCCGAAACAGCTTCCCCTCCGCGCCGATCATCGTGAACACCGGCAGAAACCCCACCACCGTCGTCATCACCGCCGTCAGCACCGCCGAGCCGACCTCGCTCGCCGCCCGATGAATCACCTTCAGGCGCGGCTCTTTCGGGTCCGCCGCTTCCAGGTGCCTTAGCGTGTTCTCCGTCAGCACGATCCCCACGTCCACCACCGTCCCGATGGCGATGGCGATCCCCGACAGCGCCACGATGTTCGCATCCACCTTGAACAGCTTCATCGCGATGAACGTGATCAGCACCGCCAGCGGAAGCATCGCGCCGATCAGAACGCTCCCGCGAAGGTGCATCACCATCACGATCACCACGATCACCGTCACCAGAATCTGCTGAACCAGCGCCTCATTCAGCGTGCCCAGCGTCTCGGCGATCAGCCCGCTGCGGTCGTAGAACGGCACGATCGTGACCTTGCTCGTGTTGATCCAAGCGGGCCAGTCCTCCGGTTCATGCGCGCTGAGCCAACCCAGCCACGCCTCTTCACGCAGTGCCATCGACGGCGATGCCCCCTCAAAAGCCGCGAATCCCTCCTCACGCGCGAACGCCTCGACTTCCCCAGCCGTCGTAAGCGACCAGTCCACCACCGGCCGCATGGGCATGCCCGAGGCGATCAGCTCGATCTGCTTCTTGACCTGCTCGATGACCCGCAGCGGGTTCTCCCCGAACCTCGCCGCCACCACCCCCCCCACCGCTTCCGCGCCGCCCTTGTCCAGCGCCCCGCGCCGCATCGCCGGCCCCAGCGTCACCCGCGCCACCTG
>JBGTFI010000760.1:0-3003 GCA_041747335.1 Phycisphaeraceae bacterium
GTCGCCGGTAGCGCCGAGGGTGTAGATGGCGCGGCATTGTTGACTGGCGTAGGCCGCGAGGGGTTTGAGATCCACGCCCTTGTCGTACCCGCCGACGATCAGGTGAACGGCGCCCGGCCGAAAGCTTCGCAGGGCGAGGGACGCGGCTTCGGGCGTGGTGGCCTTGGAGTCGTTGAAGTAAAGGACGCCGGCGCGCTCGCAGACGAGCTGGAGGCGGTGGGGCAGGCCGGTGAAGTCGGCAAGCGCTTCCGCTGCCTCGTCTGGACCGATCCCCACGCAGGCGCACGCGGCGACGGCGAAGGCGGCGTTGAGCTGATTGTGCTCCCCCGGAAGCCGGCAGAGCGGATGGTCCGGCGGTTCGATGAGTTGGCGGTACACGCCCGGCGCGGTGGGCCAGTCGCTGACGCTTTCGCCGAGCAGGGCAGTGTCGCCCGGTTGCTGATGGATGAGGATCGCCTGTTTGGCGCGGACGTAGCCGGAGAAGTCGCCGTGCCAGTCCAGGTGGTTGGGAGCGATGTTGGTCACCAACGCGATGTGGGGCGACCAATGATCCTCGGCCAGTCCCTCGAGCATGAAACTCGAGAGTTCCAGGACAATCCAGTCGTCTGCGGAGATGGTCTCGACGCGATCGAGGAGCGTTCCACCAAGGTTACCCCCGACGTGGGCTTTGCCGTTTGGGAGCGTGTTGGCGAGCATGTGGCCGATCATCGCCGTGACGGTTGATTTCCCGGCGGTTCCGGTAATGCCGATGGTGCGGGCGCGTTCGGGAAGGCGTTCGACAAGCAGGCGGATCTCGCTGGTCAGCGCGACGCCCGCTGCCTGGGCGGCGCGGAGGAACCGGTTGCCGCCCTGGACGTGCGGGCTGACGGCGGGGTTGACGACGATGAGGTCGGCGGTGGTGAAGTCGCTGACGTTGTGCTCGCCCAGGCGCCAGGTGACGGGGAGGTCGGCCAGGGCGGCGCGGCTTTCGCCGAGTTTTTCGGGGGGAGAGAGGTCGGTGACCAGGACATCGGCGCCCTGCCGCACGAGGTAGCGTGCGACGCCCGCGCCCCCGCCGAAGCGCCCCAGGCCCATGACGACCACGCGTTTACCCGCCAGTTCCATTTCGTGGCGATCCGCCGGGGTCAGGGGACGATGAGGCTCACATCGGTGACGGTGTTGCCCAACTGATACTTGAGGATCCGGATGTCGCGCTTGACGAAGAAGTAGAGGTAGAGTGAATCGTCTTCGGTCATCTGCCGCGTCGGGAGCTCGCCGCCGGAACGGATGGGCATGTCGCGGTTGAACTTGACGATCATCTGCGTCGAGCCTTTGACGAGCACGTATCCGGAGGGGTACCACTGCTCGCCCTGGTTATCGACCAGCCAGATGCCGCTGAGCGCCGCGGCGCGGGCGCGGGCCTCGCCGATGAGCGTCTGGGCCTGCTCGCGGGTGAGCAGCAGCCGCGCGGAGGCGAGGTGGCCTTCGACGAAGACCTGACGGCAGGACTGTTCCTGTCTTCCGATGGTCGTTGAGACGGTGGCGTCGCCGTTGACCAGTCGATTCTCGTTGTATTCAAGCCCCCGCGCGCGCGTCGTGCTGAAGGCCATCGGGAGCTGGTCGGTGACTTCGATCCCAGCCGCGGCGGTTCCGGTGTTCGGTCCGCTGCGGGTTCCGACGAATCCATCGGGCCTTGTGGGCGCGGCCGTACCGGCGGCGGCGGTTGTCGCGCCGCGCCCTTCGCCGGGTGTCCCGACGAGTTGGGTCAGGCTCTGCCCGGTTTCGAGGTCGAGTTCACGAAGGGGCAGGCGAAGGCGTCGGGCGATAAGCGCCTGGGGTTCATACTCGGCGGGGATGACGAAGACCCAGTCCAGCTCGGCCGTCTCGTTCGCGGACCAGGGGAACAGGCGGTTGTCATTGAAGGGAAGAAACTCCCGGCCCCGGCCCGAGGGGCTTTCCCAATTCACCCCGACGGGCTCGAAAAGTCTTGATTCCGCGCGCGTGCCGCTTCCGCGAAAGGCCAGCAGGCGGATCTGGGTCGGAAAGACGCGCAGGGTGTTCTTGTCGTAGGTTCCGACATCGCCGCTGCGCGTCCAGGTCGTCGCGGCGACGATGAGGCGCTTGTCGGCGTCGATCTCGCTCGCTTCGAGGACGCGATCAAGCTGGCCGTCGATCAGAGAGACGCTCCTCGGATCGAGCGAGTCGTCCGGGAAGGGCGCTGCGTAGTAGCCCTGGGCGGTGACGCCTTTCGGCGTGGCCGCGGGTGAGGCGTTGGGGTCGTAGTCGTCTCGGTGAAGGCGAAACAGGGCGGATTGGAGCTTGAGGTCCGGCTGATAGAGCGCCATGCTCATCCCGGACATGGGAGCGAACGCGCCCCCGGAGACGCGTGAGAAAAAATCGCCGGCAATTCGATCGACCGGGAGAATCCAGAGCTGCCTTTCGGGGTTCTCGATGACCTGTCCGCTCGCATCGACGATGTAGGGCTGATACCCGGCGACATCCGGTCCAAGGGGCATGAAGCCCAGTCCGATGAGGGTCAGCCCGGCCGTGAGAATGCCGGAGAAGAGCCCGATCGCGCCCCCGGCAAGCGTGTTGACCAGTTGCCCGCACTGCGGA
Source organism: Phycisphaeraceae bacterium (assembly GCA_041747335.1). Taxonomy (GTDB): domain Bacteria; phylum Planctomycetota; class Phycisphaerae; order Phycisphaerales; family Phycisphaeraceae; genus JBGTFI01. The sequence continues at coordinate 2,596 of JBGTFI010000760.1, forward strand.
TTGCGTTTGAGAAGCTGGTCGATCGCGAGGCGAAATCCGATCAGGAGCAGAGCGAAGGGGGCGAGCAATCCGACGCCCCAGGCGTACCAGGGCATGCGCGGCAGCAGCCAAGAGACGGCCAAGGGTTCCCACAAGGCCAGCGCGAGGGCGCCGGCGACGATGACCGAGAGCAGATGGAGGATGGCGTAATACAGCCCCTGCACGCCCCACCAGTAGGCCATGAGGGCCAGGTACGCGAGGATCAGAATGTTCGCAACCATGAGGGGTCTCTCCGGCGGTGTTGGCCTTAGTGCAGTGGCGGGCGAGCCGCCCGTGGCGCGCGATGCTCGCTGAGGGCGGCTACTTCGCGGCCTTGCTCGGTCCCGTGGAGGAGCGCCCGCCGCTTTGCGCACCCAACGCCGAGCGACC
>JBGTFI010000761.1:0-2180 GCA_041747335.1 Phycisphaeraceae bacterium
CGCGGCCGCGCAGGCGGTCGCCACGGTCGGGCACCGGCAGAGCGTTCGGTACGATGCGCTGCACAAACACCTTGAATGCCTGCTGAAATGAATGTCGTCGCCGCGATCACGACCTCCCGGAGACCCAGATGAATCTTCAGCAATACATGAGGCAACTGTGTGAGTGCCTTGGCGCGGTGTGTGTGAGCGATGCGCGGGGCCTGGCGATCGACCGCCAGGCGGGGGTGGAGCTGGCGGTGAGGCATCTTCTGGCCGCGCGCGAGCTTCAGCGCAAGGTGATGCTCGCGGGCAATGGGGGCAGCGCCGCGACCGCGTCGCACCTGCACAACGACCTTGTCAAGGCCGTGGGGGTGCGAGCGCTCTGCCTGCATGAACCGGCGCTGTTGACGGCGTGCGCGAACGACGAGGGTTATGAGCGATGTTTTGAGGCGGTGATCGAGCGATGGGCGGATCGTGAGGATCTGCTGATCGCGATCAGTTGCTCAGGGCGGAGCGAGAACATCCTGCGAGCGGCCCGCGCGGCGGACGAACGGGGTTGCCGCGTGGTCACCCTCACAGGATGCTCGCCCGCCAATCCCCTTCGAGCGCTGGGGGATCTGAACTTTCACGTACACACGGACCATTACGGGATGATCGAAGTCGCGCACGCCGCGCTGACGCACTATCTCACGGACACCGCTCTCGCCGCGCTGACGAACACCGCACAAGCGAGGCATGACAAGGACGATTCCCATGGAACGCATGACGCGCCTTCCTGTGACATCATCGGCAGAACCCTCGCGATCCGCGCCGCCGGTTCTGGTCACGGGCGGGGCGGGATACGTCGGCGCCGTGCTAGTGCCTAAGCTGCTGGCGGCGGGATATCGCGTTCGCGTGCTGGACTGGTATCTCTATGGCCGCGATGTGCTCGCGGGCGCGCCGAATCGCGAGCGACTCGAGGAGATCGTGGGAGACATCCGCGATGCGGCGCTGCTGCGGGACGCGCTTGAGGACTGCCACGCGGTGATCCATCTGGCGTGCATCTCCAACGATCCGAGCTTCGAGCTGGACCCGGCGCTCAGTCGATCGGTCAATTACGACGCCTTCGAGCCGCTGGTGCGGCTGGCGAAGGAAGCGGGCGTCCGGCGGTTCGTCTACGCATCGACCTCCAGCGTGTACGGCGTGAGCGACCAACCGAACGTCACCGAGGATCACCCGCTCGTTCCGCTGACGGACTACAACCGCTACAAGGGGCTTTGCGAGCCGATCCTGCTGCGCGAGCGAACGGATCGCTTCGCGCCGGTGGTGATCCGACCGGCGACGGTGTGCGGATATTCGCCTCGGCAGCGGCTGGACCTCACGGTCAACATCCTGACGACGCACGCGGTTCATCGCGGGGTCATCACGGTGTTCGGCGGCTCACAGATGCGGCCGAACATTCACATCCAGGACATCACGGCCCTCTACCTCAAGCTCCTTGAGTTGCCCGTTGAGCGCGTCGCGGGTGAAGTGTTCAACGCCGGGTATCAGAACCTGACCGTCGAGCGCATCGCGCACCTGGTGCGCGACACGCTGATGAGCGAGGGGTTGATCGATCGCCCCGTGGCGATCGAGTTCCAGTCATCCGATGACCTGCGCTCGTATCACATCTGCTCGGATCGCATCCGGGAGCGGATCGGGTTCGTCCCGCGGCGAACGATCGAGGATGCGGTGCGCGATCTGGCCCGCGCCTTCGCGGCCGGGCTGATTCCCGAAGCGATGACGGACGATCGTTACCACAACATCCGCACGATGAAATCCATGCAGCCTGCGAACGCCGCCGCATGATGAATGTTCACGAGGCGCATCCCGATTCATCCCTCGACGCGATCGCGCGGAGGGTGCGCCTGCGCCTGCTTGAGATGCACCATCGCAGCGGCGCGGCCCACCTGGGTTCCTCGCTGTCGTGCGTGGACATTCTAGTGGCGCTCTACTTCGGTGTTCTGCGGATCGACCCGAGGCATCCCGACGATTCCGCGCGGGACCGGTTCATCCTGAGCAAGGGGCACGCGGCGAGCGCGCTTTACGCGGTGCTGGCCGAGCGCGGGTTCTTTCCGGTTGAGGAACTGGGCACGTTCGGAATCCGCGGTGGGCGGCTGCCAGAGCAGCCCGCGCCGCGGGGGTTGCCGGGGGTCGAGGCGGCGACGGGATCGCTGGGGCAC
>JBGTFI010000762.1:0-1624 GCA_041747335.1 Phycisphaeraceae bacterium
CGGCAAACGCTGGGACCTCGACCACGCCCAGGCCATGATGGGCCTCGAAGCCCTCCTGCAAAGCAACCAGTGGTCCGCCTGGTGGTCCCGCCGCCTCCAACAAGCCGCCTGAACACCACCCCCGGAAATTTGGGCAGACCCTCCTCCCGCTCCCGCGGCGCTCCCCGGCCCGATCCGGTATCATCCGCACTCACGTTTACCACCGACCTCTGCAAGGAGAGACCGATGCGAAATCACCTCACCCGGATGCGTTCCGTGCCTCTGCTGACGCTCCTGGCCATCGCCGCCTGCGCGGCCAACGCCAGCGCCGCCGAGCATAACACCCCGCCCCTGGGTTTTACCGCCCTGTTCAACGGTAAGGACACCTCCGGATGGCGCGGCCGCCCGCACCTGGATCCGCGCGAGGAGTGGGGATGGTCCCAAACCGAGCGCGCCGCCAAGCAGAAGGAGTGGGATGAATCGGCCGCGAAGCACTGGAGCATCGAGAACGCAGAGCTGGTCAACGACGGCGAGGGCGCTTACCTCACCACGGTGAAGGAGTACGGCGACTTCGAGCTGTGGCTCGATTACAAGACCGTCCCTCTGGCAGACAGCGGCATCTACCTGCGCTACAACCCCCAGGTGCAGATCTGGGATTACCGCGAAGAGGGTGGAAAGTGGGGCATCGGCGCGGATAAGGGATCGGGCGGCCTCTGGAACAACCAGAAGCATGAGCGCTTCCCCCAGGCGGTCGCGGACAAGCCCTTCGGCGAGTGGAACCGCATGTACATCCGCATGGTCGGCGAGCGCGTCACCGTCATCCTCAACGGGCAGGTCACCGCGGACCACGTCGTGATGGAGAACTTCTTCGACCGCAACAGCCCCGTCTTCGCCAAGGGCGCGATCCAGCTTCAGACCCACGGCGGCGAGATCCGCTTCCGCAACGTCTTCCTCCGAGAGATCGGCCACGAGGAGGCCAACCGCATCCTCGCCGGCGACGAAGCCGCCTTCCTCCCCATGTTCAACGGCCACGATCTCACCGGCTGGCAGGGCGCGACCGAGGGGTACTACGTCTCCTACGGCAAGATCATCTGCGACCCCGAAAAGGGCGGGAACCTGCTGACGAAGGATGAGTACGGCGACTTTATCTGGCGTCTCGAGTTCAAGGTTCCCCCCGGCGGGAACAACGGGCTGGCGGTGCGCGCTCCCGGTCATGGCGACGCGGCTTACACCGGCATCGAGCTTCAGGTTCTTGACGACACGGCCGAGAAGTACAACGAGCTTCAGCCCTGGCAGTACCACGGTTCGGTCTATGGGATCGTCCCCGCCAAACGCGGCGGGTTTCAGCGGCCTGTCGAACAGTGGAACTATCAGGAGGTCGAAGTGCGCGGCCAGCGCTACATCGTCCGCCTCAACGGCTTCACCATCGTCGATGCCGACCTCAGCGAGATCAGCACCACCGTCGACGGCAAGGACCATCCCGGCATGCGCCGCACGACCGGCCACCTGGGATTCCTCGGCCACGGCGACCGCGTCGCCTTCCGAAACCTCCGCATCCGAAGGCTCGACGAGTAGGCGCGTAGGTCCGGCTGTGCCGGACATCCGTCCCTCGCCGGTGGGATGTCCGGCACAGCCGGACCTACCC
>JBGTFI010000763.1:0-15859 GCA_041747335.1 Phycisphaeraceae bacterium
GGCGGCGAGCAGGTCGATGGCCCTGGGACTCGCGGCCCGGGCGATCGCGGCGAGCACGTCGCCTTCGAGCTCGCTCTCCGCTTCGGGATACATCACCCGCGCGGGCTGGGCGGCGGCGTATGTTCCGCCGAAGGCGATCAGGCGGTCGATGATCTTCCGCACCACGTGCGGCCCGCCGTGGGGCATGACTTGTGCGATGGCGTTCTCACCGTCGCGCAGCACCACCGCCAGGCCTTCGTCAATTCCGGAAAACGAAACCAGGCGGACGCGGCCAGGCGGCCAGTCATTCCTGTCCGTGAGGTCTTGCAGCACCTTGGGAACCCCCCGGCCGTGGAGTTGGACGATCGCCACCGCGCCGGGGCTTTGGGGCGTGGCGAGGGTGATCTCAAACGCCGGTTCGCTCATCGCGAAAGGGGGGTCTCGTAGGGGTTGCCCGCCGGCTGCATGGGTCTGCCGGTCGGGAAGTTCACCAGCATCAGCCCCAGCGCGATCACCCCCGGAAGCGTCGCCCAGCCGAAGCGACCGATGATAAGCGTCGCCACGATCGAGAACATGGCCACGCCCTCAAGCATCGCCAGCAGCAGGAGGTTGCCGGTGAAGTACCCCGCCGGGGCCACGAGGTTCTCCCGCCAGTGCCGCTTATAGACCTGATTCCGGATGAACAACCCTGCTGGAACCAGCGTCACGATCATCACCCCGGCGATCAGTGCCAGCAGGTCCGCCGGGGCCGACTGATGCCCCGCGCCGGGCAGGCCACCGGAAAACACAATCGCACCAACCGCGGCGCCGAAGGCGAGCACACCCAGCACCAGCGCCGCCCAGAGGACGCGGATCGTCCAGAGCACCTTCCGGGGGTCGGCCTCCTGTGGCTTCAATGACATACCGCAAACTCCCAACACGCTGATGGCTACCGCTGCATGGAGGCTTCAAGGGTGACCGCCATGCCGCGAAGCGTCAGGTCCGGGACGATGCGTTCGACCAGTTCGTACCCGTGAAACAGCATGTCGGCGTCGCCGCCGGTGGCGATGACGGAGGGGTAGCTGCCGGCAACCTCGGCGTAACGTTCGACCAGTTCGCGCACCATGCCCCGCAGCCCGTGGAACACCCCGCCGAGCATCGCCTGGGCGGTGTTGTGGCCGATGGATTCATCGGGCCTGGCCATTTCGATCTCCGGGAGCTGCGCGGTGTGCCGGTTGAGGCTGTCGAGCATCAGGCGCGTCCCCGGGGCGATCGCGCCGCCGTGGAAGGTTCCATCCCCGTCGATGTAATCGACGGTGACAGCCGTCCCCGCGTCGATCACCACGCAGGCGTGCTTGAGCACGTGGTAGGCCGCGGCCGCGTTGAGCAGGCGGTCATCGCCCACGAGCGTTTCGGGATCAAGCTGCCTCCCGATGGGGATCGGCAGATCGCGCTCGACCCGCACGATCGGCCGCTCCAACGCCGCGGCGAGCCGCGGCTCGAGCTTCTCCAGCAGCGGCGGATTGACCGACGCCACCAGCACCACCGTCTGCTCCTTGCAGCGCAGCGGGTCAAAGCTCTTGCCCGCCATCTCGACGATTTGCGCTGGGTCGTTGTTGACCGCCAGCGCTGTCTCCACCAGTTCGCCCCCGGCGAATGTGCCGATGCGCGTGCGGGTGTTGCCGATGCTGACCGCCAGGAGGTTGATGTTCATTTTCAGCGACTCCACCGAGCGGCTGCCGCGAGGCATGAGAGCGGGCATCATAACAGGGGCGGAGGGGGATGTGGATAGCCGAGCGTCGAGTGTCGATCGAAGATGATGGGGGCGGCGGAGGTCGTTGCGGCGCTGAATCTTGTCTCCCGGCTTCCGTTTCACGTCCGCTTGATGAGGCGCGTGGAGATCGATCACACCTTCGATTCGTGAGCGTTGCGCTGGGCCTCCACCGCCTGCCAGCAGAGTTCAAGCACCGCATCGAGTCCCCATCCGCTGACCGCACTGATCGGCAGCACCTGCGCCGTTCCCAGCGCCTCGCGCACCAGCTCCATCGCCGCGGCCCGGTCCGCCTCGTCGCCCAGGAGGTCCACCTTGCTCAGCACCACGATCTCGGGCTTGTTGGCAAGCAGGTCGGAATAGCGTGACAGCTCCTCGCGGATCGCCCGGTAGTTGGCGACCGGGTCCGACCCGTCCATCGGTTCGGCCTCGATCAGATGCACCAGCACCCGCGTGCGCTCGACATGGCGCAGGAAATCGTGCCCCAGCCCGTGCCCGGTGTGCGCGCCCTCGATCAGCCCCGGAATGTCCGCCACGACGAGTCGACGATACCCCGGAAGCTCCGCAATGCCCAGGTTCGGCTCCAGCGTGGTGAAGGGATAGTTGGCGATCTTGGGCGTGGCCCTGCTGATGCGCGAAAGCAACGTGCTCTTGCCCGCGTTGGGCTTGCCCACCAGGCCGACATCGGCGATCAGTTTGAGCTCGAGCCGCAAAGTGAGCTGCTCGCCCGGCTGACCGGGCGTCGCCTCGCGGGGCGTGCGGTTGGTGGGGGACTTGTAGTGTTCGTTGCCGAACCCGCCCCTGCCGCCCTGGGCGATCAGGACGCGCTTGCCCGGGTCGTCGAGATCCACCAGAAGCTCATCGGTTTCATCGTTGTACACCAGCGTTCCGGGGGGCAGGGCGATGTCCAGGTCTTCGCCTTTCTTCCCGTGGCACTGCCTGCCCGTTCCGGCGCCGCCGTCTTCCGCCCGCCAGTGGTGCCTACCGGCCATGTCCAGCAGCGTGTCAACCCCCGGCGACGCCACCAGATGCACCGACCCGCCATTGCCCCCGTCCCCGCCGTCGGGACCGCCCTTGTTGATGTACTTCTCCCGCCGGAAGCTGACGCAACCATCGCCTCCCCTGCCGGCGGACACGAAAATAGTGGCGCGATCGATCAGCATGGCGGGCATCTTATGCCCGGAAGGCCGGGGATGATACGCACAGACTCTCCGGGAGATTCAACCGCATTCCCTGAATGGCCCGATACGGTTCTCAGACCTGACACGCGACACCGCCCGGAAACACGCGCCATGACCGACACCGCGACTTGTCCGATGGGGGATGCCACGCCGGCCAACCTGGTCGAGGCGGTCGCTGCCGGGCAGGTCGATCAGGCTCAGGCGCTTCTGAAAGCCCTTCCAGACGACCGCCTCGCCCGTCACGCCGAGGCGCGGGCCGCGGCCGTCAAGCTGCACCTCCTGCACGACCGCTGGGACCGCGTCGCGGCCCTCCTGAACAGGGTTCCCGATCTGGATCCCGCCGGGGCGCTGACGCTGAACCTGGCTCGCAACATGGCGGCTGTGCGCGAGCATCGGCCTGCCGCGTATCCCCCCCTTCGCGTCGCCGCGACCGGGCGATACCGGTTCGCCAACACGGCGCCCGGCAAGGCCCCGACCATCGCGGATATGAGTAACCCCGCGCGCCCGCTCCTGCTGAGCGCCGGGCCGGACCCCGTCGAGGCGGCGAGGGGAGCGGTCGTTCAGATTCAGGCGCCCCCGCACCTGGGCGCTCCGGTGGGCCTGCTGGGCATCGGGGACGGTTACCTGCTGAACCTGCTGGCACGCAATCCGCCCGCGCTGTTCATGGATCAGGCCCAGACCGTCCACGTGATCGAGCCGGACGCCGAGCTGGCGCGCATGTGCATGATGCTCCATGACTACACCGGCCCCCTCGGGCCGATCGAGCAGGATCGCTTCCAATGGCACGTCGGGCCGGAGTGGAAACAGACCCTGCGCGAGGCGCTGCTGACCGACCTCTCGCTCCCCGCACCGCTCCGTCAGGCCAGCCAGGGGTCCGCCAGCCGGGAGATCGCCGCCGAGATCGACGCCGTCCTCGCGGAACTCGCCCGGCGGGAGGATGCGTGGAAGCAGGAAAACGAGGCCTACTACGCGTCGATCGACCCCTCACAGTGGATCAGGATGTTCGGCGACTCGCCGCCCCGCAAACCGCGTGTGCTGCTGCTCACCACACGGTTTTCGACGGTGCTTCAGTACGCCACCCGGGACGCGGCCGAGGGTTTCCGGCGGATCGGGTGGGAGGCGAGGGTGCTGATCGAGAAGTCGGCCCATCACCGCCACTTCTCGCACACCATTCGCGCGGAACTGGCGGACTTCAAGCCGGACCTCGTCTTCCAGATCGATCACCAGCGACACGAACAGGGTGACATGATCCCGGCCGAGCTCCCCTTCGCTTGTTGGGTGCAGGATCTTCTGCCGCACCTGACCAGCCGCGAAGCCGGGGCGAAAGTCGGCAAGCGCGACTTCGTGCTGGCGTTCAACACGCCGTCGTTCATCGAGGATTACGATTACCCCACCCGGCAGTGCATCGACATGCCGATGATGCTGACGCTGGGGGGGGAGGATGATACTTCCAGTAGGTCAGGCCCAGGGCTGACAGTGGGTCAGCCGGAGGGCGATCGTGTCAGGCCAAGGTCTGACCTACTGGAGCTGACACACGGTGAGGACTTCGCCTACGTCTCCAATGTCTCCCAGCGGCCGCAGGTCGCGGCCGAGCAATTGCTGGGCACCCGCGTGCCGCCGGAGCATCGGGAGCTGATGCACACCTGCTTCGACGAACTGATCGCCCATTACCAGGCGGGGGGGAGCTATCCCTCGCATCAGGACATCTACCAGCTCTTCGACCGCGTGCGAGAGCGCACGAACGCCGGTCCGATGGATGAACGGACGCACACGCTGCTGACCCAGATGCTCTGGAACCCGATGAACATCGCGCTGTATCGCCAGCAGGCGCTGGGGTGGGTGGTCGAGCTGGCCCGTGAGCGCGGATGGTCGCTGGGGATCTACGGCCGGGGATGGGAGGATCACCCGGAGTTTCGGCCGTTCGCGCGCGGGGTGGTCGAGCACGGCCCGGCACTGGCGGCTCTGACACGGCGGACGCGGATCAACCTCAATCTCGAACCTTACCCCTGTTTCACGCATCATCGGCTGCTCGACGGGCTGACGGCGGGGGGGTTTTTTCTGGTGCGGCGGCATCCTGCCAACGCGCTGCTGCAGAAGCTGTGCAATTTTCTGGAGGACCATCTGCCCCCGGAAGTGGATTCCACCAGTTCAGCGCGCCAAGCAACTCCATCGGAGCATCGGGCGGAACTTGAGACGCTTCTGGCGGGGGCAAGCTGCATCAGCCTGTCCAAGCGGGACGACCCGGTGAAGCAGGTTCGCTGCTGGCAACGGGCGGGGGTTTTGGTGCGGCAGGAAGAGTCGCTTCCGGGACTGGAGGCGGTGAGCTTTGACGACCGGGCGAGCCTGGCCGGGCTGGTTGAGCGGTATCTGGACGATCCGGATGCCCGGCAGGAGATCGCGGCGCGTCAGCGGGCGAGCATCGAAGGCCGACTGACGTTCCCGGTGGCGATAGCGCGGGTGGTGAAAGCCATAGGGGAGCGGCTGGGGGATGGGGTTAGCGGTTAGCGGTGGGGGTGGGGAGGGTGTGCTTGCGCGTTGACGCCACGGGCGAGCGGACTATCCTTTGATTCCCCGATGCCGGGGACCCATGCGGCGGGACCACGCCGCGTCGATGCGGGCTGCCCGGCAGTGAAAGGAACGCCGCTTTGTCCAGTCACGCCCACTCACCCGCGTCCGCAGCCGAAGCGTCCGGTTCGATTCTGGATCGCCACCACCTGCTGTTTCGTCGGCTGCACTCGCTTTCGGGCATCGTCCCCGTGGGGCTGTTCGTCATCGGGCACCTGTTCACCAACTTCCAGATCATGACCGGCAGTTTCCAGCATGAGGTGAACTTCATTCACTCGCTTCCGGCACTGCTGTTCCTGGAGATCACCATCTGGGTGGGCATCGGCTTTCACGCGGCTTTGGGGTTGGTTTACACGTTCACCGGCCGGGCAAACGTCCAGCACTACAAGTACCTGGACAACTGGCGGTACACGCTCCAACGGACCACGGGGATCATCGCGCTGGTGTTCATCTTCATGCACATCGCCACGTTGCGCTGGCGGTGGACGTTCGGGGGGCTGTTTGAGCCGTTTTTCGTCGCGACGAAGGATGGCTACCCCCTGGCCACGGCGAGCACCGCCAAGGCGCTGGCGAGCAACTGGATCATGCTTTTCTACGTGATCGGGGTGCTGGCGGTAATCTTCCACTGGGCCAACGGGTTGTGGACCGCGGCCATCACCTGGGGGTTGACCATCACCGTCCAGGCGCAGCGACGCTGGGGCTACCTGTGCGCGGCTTTGGGCGTGGTGCTGACGATCTTTATGGGTGGGGCGCTGATCGGGGCGCGAATGTACGAGATCACCCCGGCGGATCAAGAGGCGCTGCAGCAGGCCGCGGATGAAGGCGGAGGACATCATGGGCGAACGGACTGACGAGAAAGTGGGGCGGGCGTCTCGCCCGCCGTTGCGGCAAAGCCGCAAGGTCCTCGGATTGGACTGATGCCCCCCAAGTGTTGATGTTTTCAGGCCTTGAAGCCTGATGGCGGGCGAGACGCCCGCCCCACTGGCCCAGGAAGTTCACGGCGCGTAAAGGATGCGGGACTTAGATAAGGTTCAATCATGGCGAAGCAGCCTCGGGTGATTGTGGTCGGCGGCGGGCTGGCGGGATTGTCGGCGGCGATCCGCGTGGCCGAGTCGGGCGTGGGGGTGGACCTTTTCTCGATGGTCCCGGTCAAGCGCTCGCACAGCGTCTGCGCCCAGGGGGGGATCAACGCCTGCAACGAGGTCGCCCGGCAGCAGGGTTATTCCGAGTGGATGCACATGGATGAGACCCTCTACGGAGGGGACTTTCTCAACCATCAACCGCCCGTGTACGAGATGACCCACTGGGCGCCCCGGATCATTGACCTGATGGACCGCATGGGCGTGCCCTTCAACCGCACGCCCGAAGGCCACCGCGACCTGCGGCTGTTCGGGGGCAGCCTGTTCAAGCGGACGCACTTCGCCGGGGCGACGACGGGGCAGCAGCTCATGTACGCGCTGGATGAGCAGACCCGCCGCTGGCAGGTGGAGGGGAAGGTGGTTTCCCATGAGTTCTGGGAGTTCCTCTGGCCGCTGGTGGATGAGGGGGGCGTGTGCCGGGGCATCGTGGCGCAGGACATGCGATCGATGGAGATTCGGCCGTTCTTCGCCCAGGCGGTGGTGATGGCCACGGGCGGGTGCGGGCTGATCTTCGGCAAGAGCACCATGAGCGTGATCTGCACGGGTGGGGCGGCCTCGCGGTGTTACCAGGCGGGGGCTTGGCTGGGCAATCCGGAGTTCATCCAGGTGCATCCGACCGCCATTCCGGGGGAGGACAAGTGCCGACTGATGAGCGAATCGGCGCGCGGCGAGGGCGGTCGGGTGTGGGTTCCGCGGAAGATGGGAGACACGCGCGACCCCCGACAGATTCCCGAGGACGAGCGCTGGTACTTCCTTGAGGAGAAGTACCCCAAGTACGGCAACCTCGTACCGCGGGACATCGCCACGCGGGAGATCTTCTTCGCCTGCCAGGAGGGATACGGCATCGGGGGCGGGCGGATGGTGTACCTCGACTGCACGCACCTGCCCGATGCGACGAAAGACAAGCTCGCGGGGATCTTCGAGATTTATGAGAAGTTCACCGGCGACGATCCGCGCGAGGTGGCGATGAAGATTTTCCCGGCCGTTCACTACTCGATGGGCGGGCTGTACACCGTCTACACCGAGGAGGAGCGGCAGCCCGGGCCGGGAGACGTGGGCAGGGCGATCGGGATGAAGCCGGGCGCGCCTGACAACATGATGACGAACATTCAGGGGCTGTACGCGTTCGGGGAGGTGAATTACCAGTACCACGGGGCGACGCGGCTGGGGGCGAACGCGCTGCTCAACTGCATCTTCGACGGCATCTTCTGCGGCGACAGCGTCGCCAACTTCGCGCGGGAGTGCGCGCCGAAGATTGAGGAGAGCGCGTTGTCGGCCCTGGGCGAGCGCTACGTGAAGCAGGAAGAGGCGAAGGTCAATCGCCTGACGGAGTCAACCGGGGACGAGAACCCTTATCTGATCCACCAGAAGCTCGGGGATGAGCTGACGGATTCTTGTACGGTCGTGCGCACGCAGGAGCGGATGGAGAAGGCATACGAGGCGCTGCGGGAGCTCAAGCGGCGGTACAAGGGTGTGCGGCTGAGCGACACGGGGATGTGGACGAACCAGAACCTGAGCTTCACGCGGGCGCTGGGGGACATGCTGATCTACGGGGAGGCGATCCTGGCCGCGGCGATCGCGCGCAGGGAGTCGCGCGGGAGCCACTATCGGCTGGATTATCCGCAGCGTGACGATGCGAACTGGCACAGGACGACGATCGCGAAATACGACGTGAGGAACGACGCGCCGGTGCTTGAATATGAAGCGGTCCCCTGCCCGATGGTCGAACCGCGCACGCGGGACTACGGCAAGACGCAGGAGAACAAGGAGAAGGTCGGGGCGAAGCAGGCATCCTAGGCGGGCTTGATGGTGGGCGGTGCCCGCCCGACAACGTGGAAGGAGGCGCCGCGGCGATGAAACTGCACTGGATCGACTGGGCGATCATCGCGGCGATGTTCGCGGGGTTGACGTTCGCGGCGGTGCGGACGATGCGCTACACGCGCAGCGTGTCGGCGTTTCTGGCGGCTGAACGTCTGGGGGGGCGGTACATCATCTCGGTCGCCAACGCGATGGCGGGGCTGGGGGTGATCTCGCTGGTGTGGTGGTTCGAGCAGAACTTCCAGGTGGGATACACCTCGATCTGGTGGCAGCTCATGGAGGGGCCGGTGTGGATCCTGATGGCGATCACCGGGTGGGTGGTCTACCGCTTCCGCCAGACGCGGGCGATGACGCTGGCGCAGTTCTTCGAGATGCGTTACAGCCGCAACTTCCGCGTGTTCGCTGGGATCGTGGCGTTCGTCTGCGGGATCGTCAACTTCGGCATCTTCCCGTGGGTGGGCGCGTACTTCTTCATCGCGATCTGCGGGTTTCCGATGCGCTTCGAGCTTGCGGGCATGACCATCCAGACCTTCCCGGTCATCATGATCGCGCTGCTGTCGATCTCGCTGGCGTTCACGTTCATGGGCGGGCTGATCGCGGTGATGGTGACGGACTTCCTTCAGGGGACGTTCGCGAACATCGTGTTCGCCATGGTGAACGTCTACCTCATCTGGTACTTCGGATGGCATCGCATGGGCGAGACGATGCTCGCCCGTCCGTCCGGCCAGTCCATGGTCAATCCCTTTGATCTGGGCGAGGAGTCGCACTTCAACTTCTGGTACTACATGATCAACATCGTGGTGATGTTCTACGGCATCCTCGCCTGGCAGGGAGCACAGGGCTACAACGTCTGCGCGAAGAACCCGCACGAGGCGAAGATGGCGGGGATTCTCAACCAGTGGCGGTATAAGGTGCTGATGCTGATCGTGCTGGTGGTGCCCATCAGCGTGCGCACGTTCCTGGAGCACCCGGACTTCGTCGCCGAGCGCCAGGTGGTGGAGACGGCCCTGGCGAGCCTCGACGCCCCGACGCAGGAACAGCGTGAATACTTCCAGGTCCGCCTGCGCGCCCCCTTCGTGCTGGCGGAGGTGCTGCCCGTGGGGATGTTGGGGCTGCTGGTGGCGGCGCTGCTGGCGTGTTCGATCAGCACTTACGACACCTACCTGCACTCGTGGGGATCGATCCTGATCCAGGATGTGCTGCTGCCGTTCCGCAAGGAACCCTTCACGCCGCGCCAGCACATGTGGATCCTGCGGGGGGCGATTTTCGGGGTGGCGCTTTTTATCTTCTTCTTCAGCCTTTTCCACAACCCCACGCAGTACGTGGCGATGTTCCTGACGCTCAGCGGGGCGATCTTCGTCGGCGGGGCCGGGGCGTGCATCATAGGCGGGCTGTACTGGAGCCGGGGAACCACCGCGGGGGCCTGGGCGGCGATGTGTACGGGCATCTTCATGTCCGCGGGGGGGATCATCATCAAGCAGATGAATCCCGACTTCTTTGTCGAACTGTTGAACTCGACGGATCCGCAGCATGCCGACGGAAACGGCGCGGGTGCGCTGTGGCACGCGCTGGCGCGCGGCATGGCGTACGTGAAGTTCCACATCACCGGGCAGGTGCTGACCTTCTATGCCATCGTCGGCGCGGTGGCCATGTATGTCCTGGTTTCACTGCTGACCTGTCGCCAACCGCACAACCTCGACAAGCTCCTTCACCGGGGCGCGTACAAGGTGGCGGGGGACGAATCGCTCTCGATGGATGAGCGGCGGACCTGGCTCGAGAAACTGGGATTCACCAAAGAGTTCAAGGGGACGGACAAGGCCGTGGCGTATGTCTCCCTGGGCTGGCCTCTGGTGTGGACGGTGATCTTCCTGATCGGCACGGGCTACTGCCTGGTCCGCTCCGCGAGACAGGAAGGTTGGCTGCGAAGCGAGGAGGCAGACCGGATGTGGCTCTCGTTCTGGCACGGGTACACCTGGCTGATCCTGGTCTGCTCGCTGCTGATCACCGCGTGGTTCGCCATCGGCGGTTTCTTCGACATGCGCTACCTGTTCCAGAAGCTGCGGACCGTGCGGGTGGATGTCACCGACGACGGACGCGTGAAGGATCCGCAGAAGGGCCGCCCGACGCCGTAAGCGCGTCGGGTTGAAAGGGTTTCTTGGCTGATTCGTCTAAGATGTGCGGGATCGGGCGCACGTAGTGCGCGCGGGCGGGGCTGACCCCTCGCCGGTCCGCCGGGTTTGTTGGAGTAACGGCGTTGGGCATCGAGCTGACCGACATCACCAAGTTCTACCGCGTGGGCGTGGAGGAGATCCGCGCCCTCGACGGCGTGAGCCTGACCATCGGCGACAACGAATACGTCGCCATCATGGGCGCTTCAGGCTCGGGCAAGAGCACGATGATGAACATCATGGGTTGTCTCGATCAGCCGACGACCGGCGTCTACCTCCTCGACGGCAACGCCGTGCAGCGCCTGGGCGCCGCGGCGCTGGCGCAGGTGCGCAATGAGCGCATCGGGTTCGTGTTCCAGTCCTTCGAGCTTCTCCCGCGACTCACGGCGCTTAAGAACGTCGAACTTCCGCTGCTCTACTCGGACATGGGCTTTCTCAAGCGGCGCCGGTTGGCGAGAGAATCGCTCGAGCGCGTCGGGCTGGCGGACCGCATGACGCACCGACCGAACCAGCTTTCCGGCGGGCAGAAGCAGCGCGTCGCCATCGCCCGGGCCCTGGTCAACCGCCCCACGATCCTCCTGGCCGACGAACCGACCGGCAACCTCGACAGCAAGACCACCACCGACATCCTCGCGCTCTTCGATGACCTCTACGCGCAGGGCCAGACGATCGTCCTGGTCACCCACGAGGAGGAGGTGGCGTCCCACGCCAAGCGCATCATCCGCATGCGCGACGGAAAGATCGTGGAAGACTTCGCCAACCACCGCGAACCGTCGCCCCGCGTCCGGGCGCAGGAGCTGCCATGTTCCGCCTGATCCGATTCCCCGCGAGGCTCGTGCGGTTGCTCCTGGCGAGCACCGCGCTGGCGCTGGGCCAGATCTGGGCGAACAAGGTGCGCTCGATGCTCACGACCATCGGCATCGTCATCGGTGTCGCTGCGGTCACGGCCGTGATCGCCGCGCTCTCGGGGCTCCAGGCGAAGGTGCTTAAGGAGTTCGAGACCTTCGGCACGAACAACATCTTCATCGGGCCCAGCCGCCCCGAGACCGGGCCCAAACGCAACGCCCCCTGGCAGACGATCCGCTTCTACCCCGACCACTTCGACGGCATGCTCGAGCATTGCCCCTCGATCGCCCGGTTCACCCGCCTGGCCCGTTACAGCCAGACCATCCGACACCGCGAGAAAACCCTCGAAAACGTGACGATCGTCGGCATCGAACCCGACTGGCACGTGATCGAAAGCCGGTCCATCACGCTGGGCAGGCCGATTTCGGTGATCGACACCGACCACACCCGGCAGGTCTGCCTCATCACCCCGGACATGCGCGACAAGCTGCGCCTGGACCGCGACTGCGTGGGGCAATCGATCTACATCGGCCCGCGGCTTTTTCAGATCGTCGGGCTGGTGGAAAAGCGCGTCGAAAGCTCGATGTTCGGCGGGTTCTCCGAACCGATGGAGGTCTACATCCCCTTCCAGACCGCCTGGCAGCTTGAGCAGCCGTGGATGTTCGTGGTCGCCTCGAGCGCCTCGACCGACGTGTCCGAGGAAGCCCGCGCGGAGGCTCGATTCTTCCTCCGCCGCCAGCGTCAGCTCAGGCCCGGCGAACCCGACACCTTCCGCATCGAGGCGGTGGAGCAGTTCGTCCGCCAGTTCAACCAGCTCGCCGTCATGATGACGCTCATCGCCGGGGGCGTGGTCAGCATCACGCTGCTCGTGGGCGGCGTGGGGATCATGAACATCATGCTCGTCTCGGTCTCCGAACGCACCCGCGAGATCGGGCTGCGCAAGGCCGTGGGGGCCCGGCCGTCGGCGATCCTCCTTCAGTTCCTCGTCGAGGCGGTGGCGCTGTGTTTCGTCGGTGGGGCGATGGGCCTGGCGGTCGGGCAGGCGCTGACCTACGCCATCTCCAACATCCCCAACGCGCAGCTCGAGGAGGCCTTCATCCCGATGTGGGCGATCGCCACCGCCTTCGGGTTCGCCGCGGTGGTGGGACTGGTCTTCGGAATGTTCCCCGCCTGGAAGGCGTCGAGACTTGACCCCATTGAGGCGCTGCGACATGAATGACGCAAGGGTTTCGTGCTTGCGCCCGGCCGCCACGGGCCTGCTCGTGCTTCTCCTGGCCGGGTGCGTCGGGCCTTTCGCCGACACGCGCGTCCAGGACATTGAATCCCTGCGCGAGCGGCTGAGCGTCATTGAACCGATGAAGCTCGAAGCCCTGGCCAAACCCGCGTCCGCCGACCCGGCAGCGCCCGCGCCTCTCGCGGAAGTCTCGCTCACCATCGAACAGTGCCGCGCGATCGCCCTGGAGGGAAACCTCGACCTCCAGGTCGAACTGATCACCCCCGCGATCGCACGTCAGGACATCACCCAGGCCGAGGCCGCGTTCGAGGCGCTGTTCTTCGCAAGTGGCGGGTTCATCAAGCGGGACACCGCCACGGCTTCCAGCCTTACCGGTTCCCAGTCCGAGACGATCACCGCCAACGCCGGCGTCACCGTCCCCCTTCGCACCGGCGGGTCGATCACCCTCGATTCACCCTTCAGCCGCAACGAAACCAACCTCTCGGACGACTTTCTCACCCTCAACCCCGCGCAGAACACCATGCTCCGCGGCGGCATCTCCCTGCCCCTGCTGCGCAACGCCGGGCGCCGCACCAACGAGCACGCCATCCGCGTGGCGCAGTGGAACTACCAGATCAGCCAGGCCAGGGGCCGCCTGGCCGTCATCCGCGTCCTCGCGGAGGTCGAGCGTGTCTACTGGACGCTCTACGCCGCGCGTCAGGAACTGGACGTGCGCAAGGAGGAGCTCCGCCTCGCGGAAGAGCTTCTCGAGAGCGCCAGACGACGCGTGCGCGAGGGGCTGGTGGCGGAAGTCGAGATCATCCGTGCCGAATCGGGCGTGGCCGACCGCAAGGAGACCATCATCATCGCGGAGAACACCGTCCGCGAACGTCAGCGCGAGCTCAAGCGCATCCTGCGCAAGCCCGGGCTGGAGATGAACACCCCGACCATTCTCATTCCCCAGACCCTGCCCGACCCCATGCTCTACCAGCTCGACACCGGCCGCGTCATGGCCGCGGCGATCGACAACCGCATGGAGATGCTCGAGCTCGAACTCCAGCTCCTTCAGGACGCCAGCACCATCGACTTCCAGAAGAATCAGATCCTTCCGTTGATAGTCGCGGATTACACCTACAACGTGAACGGGCTGGGCGAGACTTTGCGCGATTCCCTGCACCAGATCCGCGAGAACAGTTTCGCGGACCACAACGTTTCGCTGCGCGGCGAGATCCCATTGGGCAACGAGCTGGCTGAAAGCAACCTGCGTCGCGCGATGATCACCCGCATGCAGCGCTTGGCGACCAAGGACCAGCGCCAGGCGCAGATCGAGCAGGAAGTCCTCAACGCGCTGGACGACCTCGAGGCGAACTGGCATCGCATCCTGGCCGCCCGGCAGCGGACGATCCTGGCCGACCGCGTCCTCCAGGCTGAACGCCGACAGTTCGAGGAAGGGCTGCGGATCGCCACGGATGTCCTTGACGCCCAGACGCGCCTGGGCGACGCCCAGTCCGCCGAGGTGCGCGCCCTGACGGATTACCAGATCAGCCAGGTCAACCTCGCCTTCGCCTCAGGCACCCTGCTGGGCGCCACCCAGGTCCGATGGGAGGAAAGTGGGAAGGGGAGGAATGACAAATGACGAACCCCGAATGACGAATGGGGAGGTGTCGCGTCGCTCACCCATGGACAGTGGGGCGGGCGTCTCGCCCGCCATCAGGCCGCAGGCCTGAATCAATAACGCCTCGCGACATCGGTTCCGTGGGTACTTGCGGCTTTGCCGCAAAGGCGGGCGAGACGCCCGCCCCACTCATCTACTTCTACTTTGCTTGCGGCCAGGCCCTGTACGGCCGCGCCATGTCTTGTTTCGTCATTCGTATTGTCGTCATTCCCGTTTCAATCACCCCGCCTGTCCCGCCGATCCGCCCGCCGCTCGCGCCCGCGCCGCCGCCATGCGGGCCGCGGTGCGGATGGAGGCTTTCATCGAGGAGGCATCCGCCTTGTTCTGCCCGACGATGTCGAAAGCCGTCCCGTGGTCCGGGCTGGTGCGGATGATCGGCAGGCCCATCGTGATGTTCACCGCCTCCTCGAACGCCAGCAGCTTGATGGGGATGAGCCCCTGATCGTGATACATGGCGATCACCAGGTCGTACTCGCCGCGCACGGCCTTGGAGAAGATCGTGTCGGCCGGGAACGGCCCGTTGACGTTCACCCCATTGCGCCGGGCCATTTCGATCGCCGGCGTGATCACGCGCTCTTCTTCGTCCCCGAACTGTCCATTTTCCGAAGCGTGCGGGTTCAGCCCCGCCACGGCGACGCGTGGCTGACCGATGCCCATCGCCTTGCAGCCTTCGACGCCCAGGTCGATCGCATCGAACACGCACCCGATCGTGAAGCGGTGGCGCACGTCCATCAGCGGCAGGTGCGTGGTCGCCAGGGCCACGCGCAGCTTGGGCGAGTCGAACATCATCACCACCCGCTTGGATTTGGTGCGGTTCTGGAGGAACTCCGTGTGCCCAGGAAAGCGGCAACCGGCCAGCTTCCACGATTCCTTGCAGATCGGCGCGGTGACGATCGCATCCAGATGCCCCGGCTGGCCCGGCGGGCGCATCGCGTGCTCCACCGCGTCATCGAGGAACGCCAGCGACGCCTGCCCGCCCTGCTTGGTCGGACGGTGCATCGCCTGGCCAAGCATGGAGTACTGGTCGTAGTCGAGCACGATCACATCGTGAACGAAGTCGAACTCCGCGCGCGAGGAATCATGCTGAAGCCGCCACCAGAACGGCTCGATCTCCGCGAGGTCCGCGGCGTAGCTGAGCAGCTCGTTCATGCCGTAGATGACGAACCGCGCCAGGCGACGCACGGCCGGGTCCGCCAGCGCCTTGACCACGACCTCCGGGCCGATGCCCGCGGGCTCCCCCATCGTCACCCCGATGACGGGACGCGCAGCCGGTTGAGTCGGGGGCAGGGAAACCATGGGGATATGGTAGCAGCGTAGAGTGGGCATCGCCCGCCAACCACATCCCTTGACGCTATACCCGCACAGATTCCGTCACCACCTTCGGCTCATCAGAAGCACCACATTCCGGACAGACGCCCCCTTGACCTGCCCCCATTTCATGTACCAGGTGTTATGAGAGTCGGGGTTTGGGGTTCTGTCGCTTGCCGGGCCGTAGCGCAGGGGAGGGGCGCAGCCCCGACCCGCA
>JBGTFI010000764.1:0-3449 GCA_041747335.1 Phycisphaeraceae bacterium
CGGGAAGATCGACCTCGTCGTCGCGCACGGCCAGACGATCTGGCACGACGGCCGGGAGCGCCTGAGCTGGCAACTGCTCGATCCCTGGCCCATCGCCCACCGGCTGGGCGTCCCCGTCTGCTGCGACCTGCGACAGGCCGACCTCATCTCCGCAGGCCAGGGCGCCCCCATCACACCCCTGGCCGACTGGATCGTGTATCGCGCACCGGGCAGGTCCAGGCTCATCGTCAACCTCGGGGGCGTCTGCAATGTCACCTGGCTCCCCCCCGCCGACCCCCCGGACGACGCCATCCACCGTGTCCAAGCCGTAGATGTCGGCCCCTGCAACCTGCTCATCGACGGCGTGGTGAGGCGATTCTTCCCCGATAGGACGTTTGATCGGGATGGGCAGCTTGCTCGACAGGGAAACGCCAGCCGGATCGACCCATCCGCCCTGCGCCGCGCGACCGACCTGATCGACCGAACCATCCAGGGTCATCGCACGCTCGGCCGCGAGCAGTTCGGCGACGCATGGCTGGATGAAGTCGTCGCCGCCACGGGCGACCTGAGCGGGCACGACGCCCTGGCCCTGGCCGTCCAGATCGTGGCGAGTGTCATCGCCAAAGCGATGGCCCGCTACCCGGCGGACGAGGTCGTCCTCTGCGGCGGGGGCGCCAGAAACCCGGTGCTCGTCGAAAGAATCTTCGGCCGCGCATCAAACACCGTCCGGATCATCCTCAGCGACGATCTGGGCGTGCCCTGTGAGGCCCGCGAGGCCATGGAAATGGCCGTGCTGGGCGCCCTGGCACAGGACGGCGTGCCCCTCACGCTCCCGCAGGTGACCGGCCGCGACCAAAGCCCCCTCGCCGGCGCCTGGATCGCCGCTGCCGTACGCGGCCAGACCACCCTCTGAGAGTTCGGATGGCTGGGGCAGAGGCTTGGCGCCGCCCTAGCGCCCCCTCAAATCACAACATCCATAACCTGCTTACCACTGCGCCTCCACCGCCCCCCCCGATTGCGCGGAAAGAACGAACTCTGACGTCTGCATGGATCACACCGATCAGGTCAGCGCGGAAAAGAATAAGGTCCGGATATAGAGGCCGGAACGTTTAAGTCGGGCGCGGGGAGATTCGACTGTGACCTTATGGATTACGGTTCCGACCGCGTCTTGCCCGTGCAGCCGCAGGAGCGCCGTCGCCCCGGACGGATGGTCTCCGCCGGAGTGACTTGCCGCCTGGGAGAGGTCGTGGACATCTCGGCCACCGGAATGCGCATCCGCCACAAAGGCATGGGATGGTTCAAGACCGGGGTCGTCGTTAATCTGACCCTCGAAACGCCCGAAGCCAGACTCCCCGTCAGCGCCACGATTCGCTGGATCAAGAAGGTCCGCGCCGCGGTCTATGAAATCGGGCTGGAGTTCCTCCCCCTCGAACCCGAGCAGCTCGACGGCTTATGGGAACTCGCCTTCAGCGCCAACCGCTTCCTCAGCGGAACCCAGCTCAAATACGTCCGCCGTCCGCGCTGAGGACGGGTCGGGCGGCATGGGCAAGGCCCTGCTTGCCCGTGCAGGGTCCATCGCCGACAGGCATGGCACGCCTGCCCCCGCGAGCTCACCGTCCCAGCCTAAGCGACTCCACCACCGGCAATGGGCCGACCAGCGGCCCAAGGTACGACCGGAACGTATCGTCGATGTTGTTGTCGCCCACCACGTACTTGCGATCCAGCACGCGCGTCTTGGCCGCCACGTCGCGCAGCTCGATCCGCCGGAACTCCACGCGATAAGGATCGTTGCTCACACGCTGGATCGAGATCGATCCGTCGAGGTCCCCCCGCAGCGCGTGTTCCGCCGCCACCCGCCCGACGGCGCGCGCCTCCTCCGCGTCCACCGCCGAAGTACAACCCGCGAAGCACCGTTGAAGGTAGCCGAACGTGTCGGCACGGATGCGGAGCTTGGCGCCCAGGTTCTTCTTGATGCTCGCGGCCAGGAAATCGCCCAGCGCCCCCGTGCCCGAAAGCTGGATGTTCCCGTGGGCATCCTTCTCGATGCTCTCGGCGAGCTTGGAGATCATCGGCGTCCCGTCCCGCGCGTGGATGCCCTCGCTCACCGCGATCAGACAACGCCCGTGCTTCTTGTACACCTCGTCCACGTCCTGAAGGAAGCGCTCTTCGCTGAAGTCCACCTCCGGCACGTAGATCAGGTGCGGGCCGTCCTCGATGTGGTGACGCGCCAGCACGCTCGCCGCCGTCAGAAACCCCGCGTGACGCCCCATGATCACGTTGATCTTGATCCCCGGAAGCGCCCGGTTCTCCAGGTTGTCCCCGATGAACGCCTGCGCCACGAACTTCGCCGCCGAACCGTAGCCGGGCGTGTGGTCGTTGTGGACCAGGTCGTTGTCGATCGTCTTGGGCACGTGAAAGCAGCGAAGCTCGTAACCGGCCTTGCGGGCCAGTTCGTTGACGATCCGGCAGGCGTCCGAGCTGTCGTTGCCCCCGATGTAGAAAAAGTACCGCACGTTGTGCTTCTCGAAGTGCTCGAACATCCGCGCGCACAACGCCTCATCCGGCTTGGACCGACTCGACCCCAACGCCGCCGAAGGTGTCTGCGCGATCCTGTCCAGCCGATCCTGCGGAATGTCCTGAAGCTCGATGAACTCGTCCCCCACGATCCCGTCCACCGCGTGACGGGCGCCCAGGATCTTGCCGATCCCCGGATGCCTCCGCAGCCCCTCGACCACACCGACCATCGACTGGTTGATCACCGCCGTCGGCCCGCCGGACTGTCCGATCACCGCGTTGCCCTCCATGGGCTGCGAACCGTTGTATGCCATCAGTTTCTTGCTCCGGACCCCCGCCGCTGCCCGCCCAAACCCCAGCCGCAAGGCTTGCGGGGCACGGCCGGTCACACGCGGCGTAAGGGCTGTTGGTCAGATTGAGTTGGGTGGTTTCCTTTAGGCCTGCCCCGGCATCCTCCCGGAATGGGGAGCGTATTCTACGGGCGAACCACCAAGGGACAAGTGACACCCCGACACGCAACACCCCGACTCCCCGACTCCCCAACACCCCCACTCCCTCCCCCCGGTATCATCACCCCCGACATGAACATCTACGCGGGAATCGACGAAGCCGGATACGGACCCCTCTTCGGCCCGCTCGTCATCGGCCGAACCGTCCTGGGGGTGTCGAGTGTCGGCATGTCGAGTGTCAAAGTGTCCTATCCCGACACCACGACGCGCGACAATCCCGCCCTCCCCGACCTCTGGCGAACCCTCAAGGCCGCCGTCTGCCGTCAGGCAGGCGATCGCCGCGGACGACTGGCCGTCAACGACTCCAAAAAACTCCATACCCAGGCCGCGGGACTCAAACACCTCGAACGCGGCGTCCTGGCCTTCGCCGCCCTTGCCGGGCATAGCCCCCTCACCGTCGATGCCTGGCTTGATGCCCTGGGCGAATCCGCCCACCGCCAACTCACC
>JBGTFI010000765.1:0-5238 GCA_041747335.1 Phycisphaeraceae bacterium
GGCCAACCATCGCGCCCTTCGCGCGGGGCTGGAGGCGCTGGGCATCGCCTACATCCCCACGCGCAGCCTGGCGACGCTCAACGCGGTGCGCATTCCCGAAGGCGTGGACGATGCGGCGGTGCGGCGCCGGCTGCTGGAGGAATACGGCATCGAGATCGGCGGCGGGCTTGGGGCGATGAGAGGCAAGGCCTGGCGCATCGGCCTGATGGGTGAATCCTCCACGAGGCGGAATGTGACCCTGCTGCTGGCGGCCCTCGAGGCGATCCTCGTGGACCGCGGGGCAAGGGTTGAAGTGGGCAGGGCGATCGAGGCGGCGGGGCTGTGAGGAAGCAGAATGATGATGCGTATGATGATGTGGTTGTTCACGATGTGTCTGCTTGTGACTTCGGTAGCGCATGGGCGGTTGAATCCGCCGGACAAGCCCAAGAAGTTCGTGTTGATCGCCGGGGTGAAGAGTCACGGCCCTGGGGTGCATGAGTATGAGAAGTCCGTGCGCCTGCTCAAGGCGATGCTGGACACCTCGCCGAACCTGCGCGGGGTGGTGACGGAGTATCACCTGAACGGCTGGCCGGAGGATCCCGCGACGCTCGACGACGCGGACACCATCATGACCATCTCCGACGGGCAGGATGGCGACCTCTTCTCGGCCGTGCCGTGGATGACCGAGGAGCGCATGGCCGTGATGCGCCGGCAGATGGCGCGGGGCTGCGGATTCATCACGTTTCATTTCTCCACCTTCGCGCCCGACGACATCGGAAAGGAAGTTCTCGAATGGGGCGGTGGGTACTTCGACTGGCAGGATGAAACCGGGGCGCGAAACTGGTACTCGGCCATCACCACGCTCGACACGCAGGTCGAGCTTGCCGCGCCGGACCACCCGATCAACCGCGGCATCAAGCCGCTCAAGCTGCGCGAGGAGTTTTATCACAAGATCCGCTTCCGCGAGAACGATCCCAGGCTCACGCCCATCTGGAACGTTCCGGCGCTGGAGAACCCCACGCAGTCGTTTTCGGGCGTCGTCGCCTGGGCCGTCGAACGCACGGGCGGCGGGCGCGGCTTCGGCACGACCACCGGCCACTTCTACGACAACTGGGAGGTTCCCGATTACCGGAAGATGATCCTCAACGCCATCGTCTGGAGCGCTGGCGCGGAGGTTCCGCCGGGCGGGGTTGAATCGCGTTACTTCGAGGATGACGAAGTGGCCGAGATGCTCGACGGCGAACCGATCCGGGCGCTGATCCTGACCGGCCACCAGCATCCGGCGCACGACTGGCGGGCGACCACGCCCGTGCTGCGGGCGGCGCTCGAGCAGGATCCGCGCCTGCGCGTCGAGGTCACCGAAGAGATCGAGGATCTTGCGCGC
Source organism: Phycisphaeraceae bacterium (assembly GCA_041747335.1). Taxonomy (GTDB): domain Bacteria; phylum Planctomycetota; class Phycisphaerae; order Phycisphaerales; family Phycisphaeraceae; genus JBGTFI01. Next base: position 1,364 of record JBGTFI010000765.1, read on the forward strand.
ACGGACCTGACGCAATATGACCTGCTGCTGCTCAACTACTGCAACTGGGAGCGTCCCGGGCTGAGCGAGGCGTCCAAGGAGGCATTCACCAATTACCTCTCCGGCGGCGGCGGGCTGGTGCTGGTCCATTTCGCCAACGGCGCGTTCCATCGCTCCCTTCCGGGGGCGGGGGCGGGCGATTCCGACTGGCCGGAGTTCCGAAAGATCTGCCGCCGCGTCTGGGACCACGACTCCGACAGCTCGCACGATCCGTATGGCCCGTTCAGGGTCGAGATCACCGGAGATCAGCACCCGATCACGGCCGGGATGATCGACTTTGAGACGACCGATGAGCTTTACTTCAACCAGAAGGGCGAGGAGCCGATCACGCCGCTGGTCACCGCTCGCTCCCAGGTCACCGGCCGCGATGAGCCGCTGGGGTGGGCGTACGACTACGGCCGGGGCCGGGTGTTTCAGACCCTTCTCGGCCACGATGCGGCTTCACTGCGCGTCGGCGGGGTGGCGCAGCTGATACGCCGCGGCGCGGTGTGGGCGGCCGGGAGAGCGCAGGTCGAGGTGGGAGTGCGCCCGGTGGAGGAAGCGGCGCCGAGTGGTGAACAGGAGGCATCGGGCCAGGAGGAGATCGGATCGCCGCAGGTGCTGGCCGCGCAGCCGGCGCTCGACGGCGGGCTGGGCGGCCACTGGGGCGTGAAGACGGATGCGGACTGGGTCGACAACCGCATGAATGACATGGACCACGGGCCGGTGATTTCCTGCTCCCTGGAAACGCCGGGGGGCGTGGTCACCAAGGCGCTGGTCCTTGCCCTGGGCGAAAAGGGCCAGGGCGCGGTCTGCTTCGATACGCAGTCGCTTAGCTTCCGCGCCGGATGGACCGGGGGGACGATCAAGTTCATGCCCGCCCGATTCGGGCTGATTGAGCGCCCGGTGATCGAGGGAGACGTTCAATTCACCGCGCCAACGGGCGCTGGCGGAACGTATCGCGGGCTGCATTTGGCCGGGAAACGCGTGGTCGTTTCGTACGAGGTTCCGGGGGCGGCGGTGCTCGATGCACCATGGATCGAGACCCTGGCGGGGCAGGCGGTGTTCACGCGTACGATCGAGGTGAACGGCGTTAGGGTACCCACGCAGTGGCCGCTCGCGGAAGTGGCGGGTGAAGATGTCATGAGCATCGCGGTCGCCATCGAGGGCTGCGAGGCGGTCGCCCTCAAGCAGGGCGACCGCGTGACGCTCATCGCCGCGCGAGGTGCGGAGTTGGCCTCGGAGGGCGGGCGGATCAAGCTTGAGCTCGCATTGGGCGACGCGGTCATGCGTGTGTGGCAGTGGTCCGGTGAAGCCGGGATGCTCCAGCAGGTCGCGGCGGCGATCGGGGAACAATCGACGGCCGCGGCACCAGCGCTGCGCGCGATGATCGAAGGCGACCGCCCGCGCTGGGGCGAACCTGTGGCCACTTCGGGCAGCATCGCTGCGGACGAGCAGCCGTATGTGATCGACACGATCACCGTGCCGTATGAGAATCCGTACAAAGCGCTGATGTTCCTCAGCGGTGTGGACTTCTTCAGTAACGGGGACGCGGCGGTTTCAAGTGTGCATGGAGATGTCTGGATCGTCAGCGGGATTGACGATGACCTCGACCGCATCACCTGGCGGCGCTTCGCGACGGGGCTGTATCAGCCGCTGGGCCTCAAGATCGTGGACGACCGGGTGTATGTGACCGGTCGGGACCGCATCACCCGCCTGCACGACACCAACGCCGACGGTGAAGCGGACTACTACGAATGCTTCTACGGCGGGATCGACACGTCGCCCGACAGGCATCAGTACGTGGCGGACCTGGAGATCGACGACCTGGGAAGGTTCTATTACATCGATCCGAAAGGGCTGCACCGGGTCGAGGCCGATGCAAGCGGGCATGAGACGCTCGCGACGGGCTGGCGCAATCCCGTGGCGATGGGCATCGGGCCGGGCGGCGTGCTGACCGTGGCCCCCCAGGAAGGCGAGTGGACGCCCGCGTCCATGATCTGCGAGGTCAAGGAGCGCGGGTATTACGGCTACGGCGGGCCGCGCGTGAGTGAGGAGCGCCCGCTGGGTTACGACCCGCCCCTGGTGTACATGCCGCGCAAGGTGGACAACTCCACGGGCGATCAGGTCTGGGTCACCAGCGATCAGTGGGGGCCGCTCAAAGGCCGGATCATCAACCTCTCATTCGGCGCAAGCTCCATGCAACTGGTGCTGCGCGACCGCGTGGAGGATGTCGCGCAGGGCGCCGTCGTGCCGCTGGCCGGCCGCTTTCTCTCGGGCGCGATGCGCGGGCGCTTCCATCCCCTGGACGGACAGCTCTACGTCGCGGCGATGAACGGATGGGTGACCAACGCCATCGCCGATGGCGCTTTCCAGCGCGTGCGATACACCGGAATGCCCGCGCACCTGCCGGTGGCGTTGCGGGCGCATGAGAACGGCGTGCGGATCACGTTCACCGATCCGCTCGATCCGGCAGTGGCCGGAGATGTCGGGAACTACAGCGTTTCCCGCTGGAATTACCGCTACAGCGCCGAGTACGGGTCGCGCGATTATTCCGCGGCGCTCCCGGACCGTGAGGGCCACGACCTGGTGCGGATCACTTCAGCGCGGGTGCTCGACGGCGGGCGATCGGTGTTCCTTGAGATTCCGTCCATGATCCCCGTGCATCAGATGCGCAGCCGCGCGGCCGTCGCCGGCGCGGACGGTCGGGACGCCACCCGCGATCTCTACGCGACGATCCACCGTCTCGCCCCGGCGCTGAACCTGCCGGCTCGCGAGTTCGCGGCGGCCCCGCGTGAGGAATTCCCTCAGGGGCTTGAACGCGGGCTGACGCTTCATCTTAAGCATCGTGCCACGGGCGCCACCGACGCCCGCGCGGCGCGTACGGCCGCGCTCTACGTGCCCGCGGACGAGACGGTCAGTCCGTTTCTTCAGGAAGGACCGTTCACCGCGCGCTGGGAGGGATACCTCGACCTGCCGCACCGCGATGACATCACCTTCGCCGCGCGCGGGCGGGGACATGTGCGCGTGACGGTCGATGGCCGGACGGTGCTGGAGGGATCGCTCGATGGCGAAACCGCGCTGACCGGTCCGCAGGTGCGTGTGAGTGCGGGACCGCGCCGTTTTCTGATGGAATACCGATCGCCGGATTCGGGTGATGCGCAGGTACGTCTCTACTGGCAGGGCCGGGGTTTTACGTTTGAGACCATCGCGCCCACGAGTTTGCTTCATGATCCAACCACCCCGGCGCTCATGAAGGGTGAATCCCTTCGCTCCGGGCGAGCGGCCTTTGCCGAGGCGATGTGCGTACAGTGCCATCGCGCGCAGGCGCCCGGCGACGTGGCGACGAGCGAATGGCGGGTCGAAGCGCCATCGCTGATGGCCGCGGGCGATCGCCTGAGCGCCGCCTGGTTGGAACGCTGGATGGCGGGCGAGCGCCCCGGCGCGCACTCATGCCCCCTGCCCGGAAACGATGCGGAGGGCCGGGACATCGCGGCGTTCCTTATTGGATTGAATGGCCAGCACCCCGGCGCGAATGTCCCGGCGAGCGATCCGGGCGCGCACGAGACCGGTCGCAAGCTCTTCGCGGAGATCGGTTGCGCCGCCTGCCACATCGGGCCGGAGATGCCCCGGATGGAAGGCGAAGCGCGGTCATTACTCGATCACGTCCCGACAAAGTGGCGCGCGGCGAGACTCGCGAGGTATCTGCACCCCGATAAGCCGTCGGATTTCGCACACGATCCGCGCTTCGACCTGTCTCGGGAAGAGGCCGTTGCGCTGAGCGCGTATCTACAAACCGTACAGATCGAGTTGCAGCACCCCTCGCCCGCGCCGGGTGACGCGGCGCGCGGGCGGGC
>JBGTFI010000766.1:0-11582 GCA_041747335.1 Phycisphaeraceae bacterium
GCCCGCCGCGTCGAAGCCCAGGCCCAGGACGCCGCCCGCGCCGCCGACCTCCACCTCACCGTCGTCCATCAACCCCACCGAGACGCCCCGGCCGCCCACGCCCTGCCCCTTCGCGTCCGCGCCTCGGCCGTCGACAAGCCCGGCATCGTCCATCAACTGAGCAAAGCACTCCACGAAATGGGCATCAACATCGAGCAGCTCCACACCACCCTCGAACCCGCCTCGTACACCGCCCCCCCGCTCTTCAACATCGACATGACCGTCACCGTCCCTCGCCCCATGCCCATCCGCCAACTCCGCGAACGCCTCAACCAACTCGGCGACGAACTGAGCTGCGACATCGTCATCGAACCGACCTGACCCAACCGCCGGGCGTCCCCCCTCCGTCGCTTCGTCGCCCCTCCCCCCTTCGTGCCTCCGTGCCTCCGTCCCTACACATTAAAATACTTCGCCTGCGGATGATGCACCACGATCGCGCTGGTCGATTGCTCCGGATCGATCTGCCAGTTCTCCGTCAGCACGCACCCGATGCGCTGGGGTTTCAGCAACCGAAACAGCTTCTCCTGGTCGCTCATCTCCGGACAGGCCGGATACCCGAAGCTGTAGCGCGACCCGCGATACCCCTGCGCAAAAAGCTTGCGCACCGACGGGGCATCCTCCCCCGCGATGCCCAGTTCCTGCCGCATCCGCTTGTGCCACAGCTCCGCCAGCGCCTCGGCGCACTCCACCCCCATCCCGTGCAGGTACAGATACTCGCTGTAGTTGTTCGCCTCGAAGAGCGCCTTCGCCCGGCGGCTGGCCTCGTCCCCCATCGTCACGCACATCAGCCCCAGCACGTCCTTCTCCCCGCTCTCAACATCCCGGAAGAAATCGCTGATGCAAAGTCGTCCCCGCCCGGCCTGCCGCGGGAACGTGAACCGCTCCACCTCGCGCTCGCGATCCTTCGCGTCGAACACCACCAGGTCATCCCCTTCGCTCCGGCAGGGGTAATACCCGTATACGACTGCCGGCCGCAGAATCTTCTCCTCCCGGCATTGCCGTGAAAGCCGCTCGAAGATCGGATCCACCTCGTCTTCGAGCATCGCGTCGTATTCCGCGTCGCTGAGCGCACCCTTCTTGAACTGCCACTGCCCGCGATAGAGCGCTACCTTGTTCACGAACTGGTACACATCATCCAGCTCGATCCCCTGCACGATCCGCTCGCCCCAGTACGGCGGCCGCGGAACCTCCACCTCACGCGACACCTCGCTGCGGGTCCGCACGGCCGTGGCGGTGGCCGCACCCGCGGCGCGCTCCGCGTTCTGTGCGAGCTTCTCCTCCACGTCCGCGCGCTTGTCCAGACGGATCTCGATCTCGCGGTCCAGCGAATCGAGCTTTCCCCCCGCCAGGAGGTCCATGATGCGCAGCCCCTCGAACGCGTCCTTCCCGTAGTACACGTGCCCGCCCCCCTCGGCGTAGATCGACCGCAAACGTCCCTCCGCGTAATGACGCGCCAGCGCCGCCCCACCCAGCAGCACGGGGATCGCCACCTTCTGCCCCACCAGCTCCCGCAGGTTCTCCTCCATCACGTTCACGCTCTTGACCAGCAGCCCCGACAGCCCGATCGCGTCGGCCTTCGTCTCCTTCCACTTTTCCAGAATGTTCGTGATCGGCTGCTTGATCCCCAGGTTGTGAACGGTGTACCCATTGTTGGAGAGGATGATGTCCACCAGGTTCTTCCCGATGTCGTGAACATCCCCGCGCACCGTCGCCAGCACGATCGTGCCTTTGCTCTGACCCTCCACCTTCTCCATGTGCGGCTCAAGGTGCGCTACCGCCATTTTCATCACCTCCGCGCTCTGGAGCACGAAGGGAAGCTGCATCCGCCCCGAACCGAACAGCTCGCCGACCACCTTCATCCCCCCCAGCAGGTGGTCGTTGATGATCTCCAGCGGTGAATACTTCTGCATCGCCTCGTCGAGCGTCTGCGTCAGGTCGCGCTTCTCCCCGTCGATGATGTGCTTCTGCAGCCGCTCCTCGAGCGGCAGGTCCGCCAGGTTCTCCTTCGCCGAGGCCACGGCGCCCTCATCCTTGAAGAGGTCGACGAAGATCTGCAGCGGATCGGTCGTCTTGGTTCCGTCGGCCAACGTCGCCGCCTCCGCCGGCCGGCGATCGTACACCAGGTTGATCGCCGCCTCCCACTGAACTTCATCAATCTTCGTGCGCGGCAGGATCTTCGAGGCGTGCAGGATCGCGGCCGTCAGGCCCGCCTCCGTCAGTTCGTGCAGGAACACGCTGTTGAGCACCTGCCTCGCCGCGGGTTTGAGCCCGAAACTGATGTTCGACAGCCCCACCACGATCTGGCACTTCGGCAGCGCCCTCGCGATCCGCCTCACGCCCTCGATCGTCTCCAGCCCGCTGCGCCGGTCCTTGTCCATCCCCGTCGAGATCGGCAGCACCAGCGGATCGAACATCAGATCCTCTTCCGCCAGACCATACTTCCGCGTCGCCAGCTCGTGCATGCGCTGCGCGATCGCCAGCTTGCGATCGGCCGTGCGCGCCATCGCCTCCTGCGGATCCTCATCGATCGTCCCCAGCACAAGCCCAGCGCCGTAACGTTTGGCCAGCCGACACAGCGCTGCGAACTTCTCCTCCCCATCCTCCAGATTCGCCGAGTTGATCAGGCACTTCCCCCCCACCTGCTTCAGCCCCGCCTCCAGCGTCGCGATCTGCGTCGAATCCAGCATCAAGGGCGCCGTCACCTGCCGCACGAACTGGTGCGCCAGCTTCGCCATGTCCGCCTGGTTGTCCCGCCCCGCGTAATCGACGTTCAGATCGATCACGTGGGAACCCTCGCGCGTCTGCTCCCGCGCCAGGCTGACCATGCCGTCCCAGTCCTCGGCCTCCAGCAGCCGCTTGAACGCCCGCGAACCCGAGGCGTTGGTCCGCTCACCCACATTCAGGAGCGAATTGTCCTGCCGGTACTCCACCGGGCTGTAGAGCGAGGCGCACGAAGGCGCCTGCGGCTGCTTGCTGACGGTGATGCGCTTTCGATCCCCCAATCGCTTCACCAGCGCTTCGAGGTGCGCAGGCGTCGTCCCGCAGCACCCGCCCACGATGTTCACCCCCGATTGCTCGATAAACCCCGCCAGCGCTTCCGCGAAAGGCTGCGGCCGCAGCGGAAACTCTGTTCGGCCGTCCACCAGCGCCGGAAGCCCCGCGTTGGGAAGCACGCTGATACGCCCCGGCCAGTGCCTGCCCAGCCAGTGGACGTGCTCAGCCATCTCCGTCGGGCCGGTCGCGCAATTCATCCCCAGCGAGAAGATCGGGTAATTCCCCAGCACCGCCGCCGCCGCCGCGATCTCGGTGCCCACCAGCATCGTCCCCGTCTGCTCGATTGTCACCTGCGCCATGATCGGAATCTGATCCGGCGTCTTCCCCGCCCCCTCCAATGCATCAAGACAAGCGTTGATCGCGCACTTGACCTGAAGCAGGTCCTGCGCCGTCTCAATCAGCAGCGCATCCGCCCCTCCCGCGATCAGCCCCCGCGCCTGCTCACGATAGCTCGCCAGCATCGTGTCCCAGTCCGTCTGGCCCAGCGTAATCAGCTTCGTCCCCGGACCCATCGAACCGATCACGAACCGCGGCCGATCCTTCGTCGAATACTTCTCGCACGCCGCCCGCGCGATCCGCGCCGCCTTCTCATTGATCTCGAACACCCGCTCCGAAAGGTCCTGGTCGGCCATGGTCAGCACGTTGGCGTTGAACGTGTCCGTCTCGACCGCGTCGCACCCCACCCGCAGGAAACTCTCGTGGATGCCCTGGATCACGTCCGGCCGGGTCAGAACCAGCACCTCCGTGCAGTTCTCCTTGCCCAGGTAGTCCTTCTCCACGTCGAGGTCAAAGTTGTGGATGGAGGTTCCCATGGCCCCATCCAGAACCAGGACGCGCTTTTCAACGGTTTCGATCAATCGGCTCATGTCACTTCCATCTCACCAGCCCGGAAGAAAAAGAAACACTCATTCATCCATTCATCCGGATTGATAGATGATATAGAGTGTACATTCTAGATCAAGTCGGGGGGCCGACCGGGGGGCGGGCGATCTTGAGCGCGACCGGCCGGTTCGCCGATACGTCGTTATCATCGTCCCGTCGGGGCGTTTGGGTGGGTTCATGGGAGACGGCCGCATGACGTGGTGGCAGGCCCTGATTCTTGGCATTGTCGAGGGATTGACGGAATACCTTCCCGTCAGTTCGACCGGCCACCTGATCCTCACCGCCTGGCTGCTGGGGCTTGATGAGTCGCAAGATTCTACCGCGTCTACGTTTACGTTCAACATCGTCATTCAGGCCGGGGCGATCGCAGCGGTCCTGATCCTCTACTGGCGCCGCATCGCCCAGATGCTCCTGGGCGTGGTCGGCAAAGATCCCGCCGGGCTGAAACTGGCCATAAACCTCCTGGTCGCCTTCCTTCCGGCCGCCATCCTGGGGCCGCTGCTTGCCGACCGGATCGAGGCCCACCTCAACGGCCCCTGGCCGGTGGTGGGGGCGCTTTTCGCCGGGGCGTGGCTCATGTTCGCGGTGGCCTACAGCCGCAAGCTCAACAAGACCATGCACAAGGGGCGGGGCGTGGACCACCTCACCTGGAAGATCGCCCTGCTGATCGGTTTCGGGCAGTGCGTGGCGATGTGGCCGGGAACCAGCCGGTCGATGATGACCATCGTGGCGGCGCTCATGCTCGGCCTGCGTCCCCGCGCGGCGGCCGAGTTCAGTTTCCTGCTGGGGCTGATCACCCTCACCGCGGCCACCGGGTACAAAGCCGTGTACGACGGCGCCGCGATGCTCGATACCTTCGGCTGGGCGCCGATTCTGGTCGGGATGGCCGCTTCGACGGTTTCGGCGGCGCTGGCGGTGCGGTGGTTCGTGGCGTTTCTGACCCGTCGGGGGCTGGCGCCCTTCGCGTGGTATCGCCTGGCGATTGCCGCGCTGATGGCGGCGCTGCTTTGGGGCGGCGCGGTGACGGCGCCGATGAACGGTGAGGCCGGGTTGCCCGCGGATACGACTTATGAGAATCCAGAACCTTCGAACCCAGAGCGGTGAGCATTCCGGTGGACGCCGGGTGCTGGCCGATGTCTCCTGGGAGGATTGCGACCGCCCGGCGCGGACGATCTACTTTGAGACCAGCGATGAGTTCGCCGCCGACCTCAAGCCCTCGCCCCATGCGTTTCTGACCGCCGCGATCGTCCCGGCCATGCACCAGGGGGAGAAGCGCGTGCTGATCGAGGGGCCGGTCTGTCCGCGGCTGCTGGAGGGGTTGCGCTGCGCGATGAGTTTCCTCAAGAACGCGCTGTACTCCGAGGACCACCCCATTCCGACGGTGGAACCGATCGGGCAGCATTTGCCGGCCGCCGACCCTGGTAGGAAGCCTCAGCGCAGCGCGGCGTTCTTCTCCGGCGGGATCGATTCGATGGCGCTGCTGCGGCGCAACCGGCTGAATTTCGCGCTCGACCATCCGGCCTCGGTGAGCGACTGCATCTTCATTCACGGGTTTGACATCGGCGGCCTGGAGCGCGAAGGCCCGCGGATGCACATCTTCGAGGGGGCGCTCGACCACTTCCGGGATTTCGCACAACATGCGCGTGTCCAGCTCATTCCCGTCTACTCGAACATCAAGTACCTCGATGACGACTGGGGGTTCTGGGCTTATCAGTTCTTCGGCGCGGCGCTCGCCTCGGTGGCGCACGGGCTGGGATCTCGCTGGCGGGAGGTGAACATCGCCTCGACGGGCAGGCGGCAGCTCGACCTCGAGGGATGGGGGTCGCACCCGATGCTCGATCCCTGCTACGGCAGCGCGGACCTGGCGATCCGTCATCAGGACGCGGGCGTGACGCGTCTTGAGAAGGTGGCCCTGCTGGCCGACTGGCCCGAAGCGCTCGACAACCTACGGGTGTGCCTGAACGTGAAGCTCAAGAAGGGGGAGCTCAACTGCGGGCAGTGTGAAAAGTGCCTGCGCACGATGATCGCGCTGGTGGCCGTGGGCGTCAAGGAGATGCCGCGGAGCTTTCCGGCGCGGGAGATCACCCCTGAGGTGGTGGATTGCGTTCAGATCCGCTCCACGTCCGTGCAGGAGTTTTTTGTTGATCTGGTTCCCGGGCTCGAACGCGCCGGCCGGTCCGACCTGGCCCGGGCGGTGAGGCGGCGGCTGGAGGAGTGGGACACGTGGCGCGCCTGGACGGAGAAGCGCGGGTGGAAGGGCGCGATCCGCAGGTGGGATGAGCGGTACCTGGGAGGGGCGATGACGAAGGTGGTGCGGAGGATCCGGTGAAGGGCATCCGTGTATCAGTGGGGCGGGCGTCTCGCCCGCCATTGCGGCGAAGCCGCAAATTCTCACCGAGGATCTGTCGCAATGTTTGTCTTTTCAGGCCTTTGGCCTGATGGCGGGCGAGACGCCCGCCCCACTAGTTCTGCCTTCCGCTCCCTCACGGTCGCGGCTCGCTGGGGTCGGGATTCGTCTCTCACCCGCGCCAGCTCTGAAGCATCTTCATGTAGTTAGCGCGTTCGTAGGCCCGCCGGTCGGGGCAGCGCGAGAGGTTCATGCTCCCCTGCATCTGGCGGATCGATTCGTACTCGTGCTCGCGCATCCATTCGACCATCTGCTCGCGGACGATGCGCAGATACCCCGGCCCGTTGCGCAAGAGGGCCGAGACCATCTGCACCGCGTGGGCACCGGTCATCACCGCCTTGATCGCGTCCACGCCGGTATGCACGCCCCCCGTCACCGCCAGCGACGCCTCCACCTGCCCCGACAGGATCGCCAGCCAGTGCAGGCGCAGCGGAAGCTCTGAGGAGTCCGAAAGGTGCAGGCGGACCACTTCGAGTTCTTCGAGGTCGATGTCCGGCTGATAGAAGCGGTTGAAGAGGACCAGGCCCTTCGCGCCGGCGTCCACCAGCCGGGCGGCGACATTCGGCAGCGAGGTGTAGAAGGGGCTGAGCTTGACGGACACGGGAATGCGCAAGCTTAACGCCACCTCGCGCACGAGTTCGACGGTGCGGTCTTCGATCGCTTTCGAGCTTTCCTCCGTGGAGATCGCCAGATCGTAGACGTTGAGCTCGAGGGCATCGGCCCCCGCCTGTTCGATGAGGTCGGCGTACTCGATCCACCCGCCGGGCGTCACGCCGTTGAGCGAACCCAGTACGGGAATGCCCACCGCCTGTTTCACCTTGCGGAGCTGTTCGAGGTATTCGTGAGGCCCAAGCTCGAAGTGCGGGACGTTGGGCAGGTAGCTGAGCGCCTCGCCGAAGGATTCAGCCGGCTCCTCCAGCGCCGCATGGGTGGCGAGCTGCTCCTGGGTGAGCTGCTCCTCGAAGAGCGAATCCATGATGATGGCCGCGGCGCCGGCGTCCTCCAGCCGGCGGACCGTGCCCAGGTCGCGGACCATCGGCGAAGCGCCCGCGACGAGTGGATGCTCAAGCTCGAAACCGAGCCAGGTGGTGTTGAGGTTCATTCATGGACTCCTACTTCGCGCCCGCGGGTTCCGCTTGCGGCGATGGATCGGGCGCCCCCGGAGCCGCCGGGGCGGCTGGAAGCGCAAGCTCCGCCATGTGCCGGTAGAGCGCGACCCGCCGCAGGGTGTGCTTCTGCGCCTCTTCGCCGAGTTTGCGGAAGCGTTCTGGGTCGATCTTCTCGACCATCCGGAACCGCGCCTCGTTGCGGGTGTATTCGCTGACGCGCAGCTTGGGCGGCTTGCTGTCGAGCTGGAGGGCCGGTTCGCCCGACTCGATCCGTCGCGGGTCGTAGCGGTAGAGCGGCCAGATGCCTGAATCGACCGCGCGCTGCTGCTGGTCCATCCCGTGCGCCATGTCGTAGCCGTGCGCGATGCAGTGGCTGTAGGCGATGATGAGCGACGGGCCGGGATAAGACTCGGCTTCCAGAAACGCCTTGACCGTGTGGTTGTCGTTCGCGCCCATCGCGATCGAGGCGACGTAGACGTGTCCGTAGCTCATGGCCATCAGGCCGAGGTCTTTTTTCTGGGTGGTCTTGCCCGCGGCGGCGAACTTGGCGGCCGCCCCCAGCGGCGTGGCCTTGGATTGCTGCCCGCCGGTGTTGGAGTAGACCTCGGTATCCATGACGAGGATGTTGACGTTGCGGCCGGTGCTCAGGACGTGGTCCAGCCCGCCGTAGCCGATGTCGTACGCCCACCCGTCGCCGCCGAGCAGCCAGACGCTGCGCGGCGAGAGATAGTCGGCCAGCCATTCGAGCTTGCGCGCTTCGGGGGAGCTGACCTGCGCCAGTTTCCCACGCAACTCGGCGATGCGCTTGCGTTGCTCGATGAACATCGCCTCGCCGGTTTCGGGGGGCGTCAGCAGCGCCTGCGCCAGCGACTCGCCGATGCGCGAAGCCATTCGGCCGAGCAGCACGCGGGCCATCTCCGCGAGCTGATCCACCGCCAGTCGCATCCCCAGGCCGAACTCGGCGTTGTCCTCGAACAGCGAGTTGGACCACGCCGGACCGCGGCCCTCGGCGTTCACGCAATAGGGTGTGGTGGGAAGATTGCCGCCGTAGATCGACGAACACCCCGTGGCGTTGGCGATCATCAGCCGGTCGCCGAAGAGCTGCGTCAGCAGCTTGACGTACGGCGTCTCTCCGCACCCGGCGCACGCCCCGCTGTATTCAAACAGCGGCAGCATGAACTGCGAGCCCTTGGCGTCCAGGCGCGTCAGGCGCGTGCGGTCGATCTCCGGCAGGTCCAGGAAGTAGCGGTAGTTCTCGCGCTCGCGATCGACGTGCTCCATGTGCGGACGCATGTTGATCGCCTTCTCGCGCGGGTTGGACTTGTTCTTGGCCGGGCAGATGTTCACGCAGAGGCTGCAGCCGGTGCAGTCCTCGGGCGCGACCTGGATGGTGTATTTGAGTCCGCGCAGATCGGGGGCCTTGTAATCGACGGCCTTGAAGGTCGGCGGGGCGTCGTGGCCGTTGGGCTCGTGAACCTTGGCGCGGATGGCCGCGTGGGGGCACACCAGCGCGCACTTGTTGCACTGGATGCAGACGGTTTCGTCCCAGATGGGGATCTCGATCGCGATGTTGCGCTTCTCCCAGCGCGTCGTGGCGGTCGGCCAGGTGCCGTCCACCGGGAACGCGCTCACCGGCAGCAGGTCGCCCTTTCCGGCCATCATCAGCGCGGTGACCTTCTTCACGAAGTCGGGCGCGTCGTCGGGGACGATGGCGGCCATCTCTATGGTGGAGGTGACTTCGGCGGGAACCTTGACCTCGAAGAGGTTTTCGAGCGTCTTGTCCACGGCCTCGAAGTTGCGTTTGACGATCTCCGCGCCCTTTCGGCCGTAGGTCTTCTCGATGCTCTTCTTGATGCGGGCGATCGCTTCCTCGCGAGGCAGCACGCCGGAGATCGCGAAGAAGCACGTCTGCATGATCGTGTTCGTGCGCCGGCCCATGCCGGTTTCGGCGGCGACGCGCGAAGCGTCGATCACGTGGAAACGCAGCTTTCTATCGATGATCCGCCGCTGAGCCTCGCGCGGCAGGTGGTCCCAGACGTGCTCCGCGCCGTAGGGCGCGTTGAGCAGGAACACCGCGCCCTCCTGGGCGTACTCCAAAACGTCGAGGGTTTCGAGGAAGTGGAAGTGATGGCAGGCGACGAAGTTCGCCTTGCGGATCAGGTACGTCGAGCGGATCGGCCTGGGCCCGAAGCGCAGGTGGGAGATCGTCATCGCGCCGGATTTTTTCGAGTCGTAGACGAAGTAGCCCTGGGCGTAGTTGTCCGTCTCCTCGCCGATGATTTTGATCGAGTTCTTGTTGGCCCCGACGGTTCCGTCGGCGCCCAGGCCGAAGAAGACGCAGCGGGTGACGTCCGCCGGCTCGATGTCCAGCTCGTCATCGTACTTGAGGGACAGGTGCGTCACGTCATCGACAATGCCCACGGTGAAGTGGCGCTTGGGCGCCTGCGAGCGAAGCTCCCCGTACACCGCCACGACCATCGCGGGCGTGAACTCCTTGGAGGACAGCCCGTAGCGCCCGCCGATCACGCGGGGCTCGGCAAAGGGCAGCGTCCCCGCGTCGGCGCTTTCGCGCAGCGCGGCCACCACGTCGAGGTAGAGCGGTTCGCCCAGAGCGCCTGGCTCCTTGGTGCGGTCGAGCACGGCGATCGAGCGCACGCTCGTCGGCAGCGCGGCGATGAAGTCTCCGGCCGAGAACGGGCGATAAAGCCTCACCTTCACCAGGCCGACCTTCTCCCCGCGCGCCGTGATCCACTCGACGGCTTCCGCAGCCGCCTCCGCGCCCGAACCCATCATGACGATCACCCGCTCGGCGTGCGGATGGCCGATGTAATCGAAGAGCTCATATCGGCGTCCGGTCCTGGCGCAAAGACGCTCCATCACCTCCTTCACGACGGCCGGGCAGGCGTCGTAGAACAGGTTGCAGGCCTCGCGCGCCTGGAAGAAGGCGTCGGGGTTCTGCGCGGTGCCGCGGATCTTCGGGCGGTCGGGCGTCAGCGCCCGCTCACGGTGCGCGGCGATGGCCTGTTCATCAACCATCGCCCGCAGGGTCTCATCATCGAGTTCTTCAATCTTCGACACCTCGTGCGAGGTGCGGAAACCATCGAAGAAGTGCATGAACGGCACACGGCTCTCCAGCGATGCGCAGTGGCTGATGATCGCGAAGTCGTGCGATTCCTGCACGTTCGAAGCGCAGAGCATCGCGAAGCCCGTCCCTCGGCAGGCCATCACATCCCCGTGGTCGCAGAAGATCGACAGCGCATGCGTCGCCAGCGTCCGGGCGGCGACGTGCATGGTGAAGGCCGTCTGCTCCCCGGCGATCTTGTACATGTTGGGGATCATCAGCAGCAGGCCCTGCGAGGCGGTGAACGTCGTCGCCAGCGCCCCGGCCTGGAGCGCCCCGTGGATCGCCCCGGCAGCGCCGCCCTCGGACTGCATCTCGGTCACGTCCGGCACCTGCCCCCAGAGATTGGGGCGGTGACCCACCGCCCACTCGTCGGCGAACTCCCCCATCGGGGAGGAGGGTGTGATCGGGTAGATCGCGATCACCTCGCTCAGGCGGTAGGCGACCGACGCCGCCGCCTCGTTGCCGTCGACGGTGATCATCCTGGCCTGACTGCTCATGTCACGTACTCCTTTGACCGCCTGGCGGTTGACGTTCAGGCGCTCGCGGCGACCGCACTGGCCGATTCACGCAGCCATCGCAGCCACGGGTCGAGCGCGCCGGTCCTGGCCGATACTTCCATGATATCGGCATCCGGCCGCAGCGATCGTACATCCTCGGCGAACACCCGCGCATCAAACGGAACCACGCCCAGCAGGTCGATCTTGTTCAGCAGAATCACGTCCGCCGCGATCACCAGGTGCGGGTGCTTGGCGGCCTTGTCATCCCCCTCGGTGACGCTGAACATGCCGACCTTCGCATCCTGCCCAAGATCGAACCCGACCGGACAGATCAGGTTGCCGACGTTCTCGATCACCAGCAGGTCGATGGCGCTCAGATCGATCGCCCGCATGGCCTGGCGGACCTGGGTGGCATCGAGGGGGCAGGCCTTGCCGGTGTTGATCTGAGCCACCTGCGCGGTGTGGCGGGC
>JBGTFI010000767.1:0-2629 GCA_041747335.1 Phycisphaeraceae bacterium
CGAACATCTTTGTCAGGTCAACCTTATCGATCAGAAGTTCTTCTTTCCGGGTGCCGGACTTCAGGATGTCCACAGCCGGGAACACGCGCTTGTCGGCGATCTTGCGATCGAGCACGAGCTCGGAGTTGCCGGTGCCCTTGAACTCCTCGAAAATCACCTCGTCCATGCGGCTGCCAGTGTCGATCAGCGCCGTGGCGATGATGGTCAGCGAGCCGCCTTCCTCGATGTTGCGCGCGGCCCCGAAGAAGCGCTTCGGGCGCTGCAGTGCGTTGGCGTCAACGCCGCCGGTCAGCACCTTGCCGCTCGACGGCACCACGGTGTTGTAGGCGCGGCCCAGGCGCGTGATCGAATCGAGCAGGATCACCACGTCGCGCTTGTGCTCGACCAGCCGTTTCGCCTTCTCGATGACCATCTCGGCCACCGCCACATGCCGTGTCGCCGGCTCGTCGAAGGTGGAGGCCACCACCTCTCCCTTCACCGAGCGCTGCATGTCGGTGACCTCCTCCGGCCGCTCGTCGACGAGCAACACGATCAGGTAGCATTCCGGGTGGTTCCTTGCGATCGAGGCGGCGATATTCTGCAGGATCACCGTCTTGCCGGTCCGGGGAGGCGCCACGATCAGGCCACGCTGGCCCTTGCCGATCGGCGCCACCAGATCGATCACCCGCGCCGTGCGGTCCTTGATCGTCGGATCTTCGATCTCGAGCTTGAAGCGCTCTTCGGGATAAAGCGGCGTCAGATTGTCGAAATGTACCTTGTGCCGGGCCTTTTCAGGATCCTCGAAGTTGATCCGACTCACTTTGACCAAGCCGAAGTAGCGTTCGCTGTCCTTTGGCGCCCGGATGACGCCCTCCACGGTGTCGCCGGTCCGAAGCGCGAATTTGCGGATCTGGTTCGGGCTGACGTAGATGTCGTCGGGTCCGGCGAGGTAATTGGCCTCGGGCGAACGCAGGAAGCCGAAACCGTCCTGCAGCACCTCCAGAACCCCGTCGCCGGAGATCTCGACCCCTTCCTCGGCCATGTCCTTGAGGATGGCGAACATCATGTCGCCCTTGCGCATCGTCGAGGCGTTCTCGATCTCGAGCTCCTCGGCGAGGGTCAGCAGATCGGCTGGGGTCTTGGCCTTGAGCTCCGCGAGGGAGAGTTGTTCAAAATCGGATGATAAATCCATGGGCTTCTTCGAACCGCCTCGGATGATGGTCTTGGGAGAAACAGGGATCGCCGAACGGGACCTGTCGGGGTTCGCTTGTCACAGTTGCGCCGTCTTGTCAAACGCTGTCACGTCAGAATGGTTTCACCACGACGAGAGCAACGATCACAAGGAGCAGCGCTGTTGGCGCTTCGTTCATTAGGCGATAGTCTCGCCCGCTGCGCGTGTTCGCGTCCGCCGCAAACTCCTTGCGCCTCAGACCGAGCCAGTGATGAAACCAGGTCAGCGCGCCCACACCCGCAAGCTTGAAATAAATCCACAGATCCGAGCCCCATGCGATCAGGCCGGGCGTCGCCAGCAAGACGACACCGAACGCCCAGGTGGCGATCATGGCCGGGTTCATGATCAGGCGCAGCAGCTTGGCTTCCATGACCTTGAAGGTCTCGGACAGCTCGCCAGGCGTCGAAGCGCGTTCGGCGTGATAGACGTAGATGCGCGGCAGATAGAAGAGACCCGCCATCCACGCGACCATGGACACGATATGCAGCGTCTTGGTCCATGGATATGCCGATATCAGGAACTCCATCACGTCCGGCGTCTCCTCGGTTCGTCTGCTCCCGCCTAGCACATGCCGGGACAGGCGCAAGCGCGCCTCTGCTCGTCCTGACTCCTTCTCAGAATCCTAAGAATGAGTGAAACAGGATGGCGGAAGGATTACGGGGATTCTTTTCCGTCATTTACTGCCCACACGCTTATCCACAGCCGGCGAATTTCCCTGGGCGAGAGCCGGATTCAACCGAAAGTTGAATTTGGCGAAAATTATTACATTGAAAACATAGTGTTGCGGATTGATCATCGAACAATCCACAGACCGGAATCGGTCCCTGCACGCCCGATAGAACGGGGTGAGTCCGAGTTATCCCATGTCGGCCCTTTATTGACGCCTGTCACTCGGCCGGTGTTCATCGATCGGCCAGCCCGATCGATCGGCTCCGTCTCGCCGAGCCACGCACAGGCTCCGCCATCGATCACCGGCCGGTTGTCCACCGACTTGTCCAGAGCTTTCTGCGCGCAAGCCCACGGCGGAGGTGCCGCTATGGGGAAGCGCCGCTTGCATTCCAGCGGCGGCGCGAGGAAACAGAGCCGGACATGGAGCTGCCGACCCAAGCAGGGCCGATGACCGGACAGCTGATTCTCGCTTCGACTTCACCCGCTCGCGCGGACCTTCTCCGTGCGGCGAGCGTGCCGTTCGAGGTCGCACCGGCTACGGTGGACGAGGCGGCGGTCAAGGCCTCCATGGCCGCCGATGGCGCGCCGCCCCGGGACATCGCAGATGCGCTGGCCGAACTGAAGGCGCGCAAGATCGGGGCCCGCCGCGCCGGGCATCTGGTGCTCGGCGCCGACCAGGTTCTGGTCTGCGATGGCCGCCTCTTCGATAAGCCGGCGACCATCGAGGAGGCCGAAGCGCAGCTTCGCGCC
>JBGTFI010000768.1:0-4002 GCA_041747335.1 Phycisphaeraceae bacterium
GCGGTGGCGGCGGCGATCGCGGTGTGGTTCGTGGCGGGTGCTGATCGGGACGAGATCCTCAGCGCGCGGGTGTTGGCGTCGCTCGAGCGTGTTCGGACGATGAACGTGGACATGCAGACGTACCGGGGCAATACGATGCTGCGGCACACGCAGGTGTGGTTCGAGCGGGACGTGGGGTTCTCGCAGCACACGGCGATCGGGGAGAGCATGTACGTCACGGTGGCGAACAATCAGTACACGTGGCGTCACCAGGCCGGGGGCCAGACGGTGGCGCGAATGAAGAACTTCAAGTATGTGACCGATCCGGCGCAGTTCCGGTTGGAGGGCCTGGAGTTCGGGTCAGGGCTTGAGGGTCCGGCGCGCAGGGATCCGGCGGGGGATGAACACACGGATGAGGGCGTCTTGCGCATGTACGTTCTGCGGGACGGGGACGCGACGCTGCGGCTGTGGCTGGACGGGGCGAATCTGGTCCGCGCGTTTGAGCGTCAGCAGCCGCGTGGACGGGCATCGGAAGTGACGTACGCGCGGATTGACTACGACGTTCCGATCGAGACCACGCACTTTGAGCCCAGCTACCCGGCCGACGCGGTGGTCGTGGCGCCCGAGGCGTACCTGGAGCGGACGTTCCCGCTGGAGGGCGCGGTGTACCAGCACGAGGCGGCGGGGCTGGTGTTCGCCGTGCACGATCTTCAGCGGCTTGACGACCACACCGGGTACATGGTCACGTCGGTGAGGCTGGAGGAGGCGTTCGAACCGTCGATCGACAATGACGATCCCTGGAACTACTTCGGGGACGTGATCGACCTGCGCCCCAACCGCGGACACGCCCAGCTCAGGAGCGCGGTGACCGGTTCGACCCTCCTGGCGCGGATGAAGGTGGGAGATCTGATCGTTCACTGGCATCTGCTTGGGCTTCAACCGGCGAAGTTTGTGGAAGCGCAGTCCAGCCCGTTCCTGATCCGCGTCGCGGCCGCGGAGTCGCTGCGGTCGGCGGTGCGCAAACTGGGCCGGGCCGACGATGTGACGATCGCGGCGATGCTTCCGGTTCCCGGAACCCGCGCGGGTGTGACGTTGGAGAACTTCCTTGGGGGTCTTCACGCCAAGGCGCAGCAGTGGACCCCGCTGACGCACTACTTCGCGCTGCTGGAGGTCGTACCCGTCGCGGACGGAGGACGCATGGCGTACCGCTGGCGCGATCCGAACCTGTTCTCCGCCGGGCAGTTCATTCAGCACACCCTTGAGCGCCTTCCGACCGTTCAGCCGAAGTGATCAACGATTTCATTCTGCTTACACCTACGGCCCTGTCGGCCTCGCGGCTTGCAGGGTCGTTTTCTTTCATAGCCGATTGCCGACGGTTGAGTGTCTTCCGACTTTGGACTTTGGACTTCCGTTATGATTCGCGGTCATGGAGGAAACCACTTTACGCATCGGGATCATCGGCGGGAGCGGACTGGGGGAGGCTCTGGCCGGGGAGTCGGGTGAGGCGCGCGAGGTTCAGACCCCCTTCGGGCCCCCGAGCGGTCCGATCACGCTGGCGCGGTGGCATGGGGTGGAGATCGCGATCCTTCAGCGTCACGGGCCGGGGCATGTGCTCAATCCCTCAGCCGTGCCCTACCGAGCGAACATCTACGCGCTCAAGGCCCTTGGGGTGACGCACATCCTCGCCAGCGGCGCGACCGGTTCGCTGCGGGAGGACATCGCGCCCGGGGACGTGGTGATCGCGGACCAGGTAATCGACAAGACGTACAGGCGGGCCGGGACGTTCTTCGAGCGCGCGGCGGTCCATGTCGAGTTCGCCGAACCCTTCTGCCCGGTGATGCGGAGGTGGCTCAAGGTCGCGGCGGCGCGGATGGACGGGGGGCGGGTGCATGAAGCGGGCACGTACATCTGCATGGAAGGCCCGGCCTTTTCCACGCGGGCCGAATCGCTCATGCACCGCGTGTGGGGCGGAGATCTGATCGGGATGACGGCCATGCCCGAAGCGAAGCTGGCGCGCGAGGCGGAAATGGCGTACGCACTGCTGGGGCTGCCGACGGATTACGACTGCTGGCGGCCGCATGAAAGCGGGGCCGCTCCCGAGGCGCTGCTGGGAGAGATCATCGGGAACCTGCATCGCGCCTCGCAGGCGGGTTTGAAGCTGATCAGGACGGCGTTGGAGGACGTCTCCCCGCTGCTTGAACAGGCCAGTCCGGCCCATACGGCGCTCAAGCTGGCGATCTGGTCGGACAAGGAGCTGATTCCACGCGAGGAGGTCCGTCGGCTGGAGCTGCTGTGGGGGAGGTATTTCGAGGGGTAGGGAAGGGGAGTCTGGGGTCTGGAGTCCGGAGTCTGGAGTTGAGAGCGGTCAGGAGCGGATGCGTTGGAGGAGGGTGGTCAGGGCGGTGATGGCTTCCTCGACGGCTTCGGGTTCCGGGTGAGGGCAGGCGAGCGGCTCGAGCGCGGCGGCGGCGGCCTGGGTGATCGACTCGTACCCGTAGCTGCGCCCCGCGCCGCGGAGCAGGCGGCAGGTGTCCCTCAGGGCTGGGCAGTCGTACCGGTCCATCGCGCGGCGGAGGGCGTCGATGTGGAATGCGACGTTGGTGACGAACTGGCCGATAAGCGGATCGATCTCGTCGTCGAGGCGTCGGGAGCTGAGGATGCAGTACGATTCCTGCTCCGGGCAGGCGACCGCGCCGTCGTCGTACGCGGTGCTGGTCAGTCGCATCCGGCAGTGTGGTTGTAGGGCGCTCGCGGTCATGATGGTCGGCTTTCGATGATTTGGGTGGCGAGGAGGGTGGCCGTCGGGCCTGTCCTCCATGGCGCGGACTCACGTCATGGAGGGGTATCGACCGGGCTTGATTCATACTTTGGTGTTAGTCCCCAGGGATTATCAGAATTAGCCCGACGCCGGCACGGAACCCCACCGCACGTCCGGGAATCCTTTCCCAGACCGCACAGACGTTTCAGGGCTGTCAGCGGTCCGATTATCGAACCGCGTCGCCGCAGGCCGATAATAAGGTTTCGTCCACAAGCCGAGCCTGCGCCATGCCTCTGAGCGTTCGAGAATGGATTCACGGCCTGCCGCTTGCGCCCGTCCGCGGGCGGGGGGATGTTGTTCCCGATGGGATCACCGATGACTCGCGGGCGATCGTACCCGACGGGCGGCGGTGGGCGTTCATCGCGCGGGAGGGCGCCGGTGGGGACGGAGCGCGGTTCATAGACGACGCCCTGGAACGCGGGGCGGCCGTCATCCTCAGCCGGACCGGCCCGACGCCGGAGCAGGCGCGGCGGCGGGGGGAGGTGGTGTGGGTGACGGTGGAGAGCGGGACGCTGGGAAGCGGACTGGTGTCGGAGCTGGCGGAGCGCTGGTTCGGGCATCCGGCCAAGAAGCTGCGGTTGATCGGGATCACCGGGACGAACGGGAAGACCACCACCGCCCACCTGGTGCAGCGGTTGGTGGCTGCGGGTGGGATTCCGTGCGGGCTGATCGGGACGGTAGTGATCGACGATGGGAAGGAGCGTAAGCCCGCGTCGCTGACGACGCCGGGAGCGATCGAGATGTCGGGGCTGCTGGCGCGGATGGTGGATCACGGGTGCGGGGCGGCCGTGATGGAGGTTTCAAGCCACGCGCTGGATCAGGGCCGCGTGTCGGGGCTGCGGTTCGAGGTGGGTGTGTTCACGAACCTGACGGGGGATCATCTGGATTATCACGGGACCATGGAGGCGTACGCGGGTGCGAAGGCGAAGCTTTTCGAGCGCTCTGCCCGGGCGTTAGTGAACGCGGCCGACCCGTATGCGCGGCGGATGGTCGAGGGGTTCAGCGGGCCGGTGACGTGGTGTCGCGTGGTGGACGAGGGCGGGGCCGCCGGGCGGGAGGCTTCGAATGTTGACGCGGTGATCGAGGAGCTGGCGGCGACGCACAGCCGATTCCGCGTGGAGGGCCTCTTCGATCGGGCGGCGACGGTGAGGCTGCCGCTGGTAGGGAGGCACAACGTGTGCAACGCGGTGGAGGCGCTGGCGGCG
>JBGTFI010000769.1:0-1909 GCA_041747335.1 Phycisphaeraceae bacterium
GGTGGAGTGCGATGTGCACCTCGTGCCGATCGAGGCATCGGAGGGCTGCGGGTACTGCCTGCGGTTCCTGGAGGATTACCCGGACGTCGCCCAACTCACCGATGCCCAGCGGCTCGAAGAGCTCGAACGCTGGTTGACCTCGGACCCCTCGGTGCCGGTGGACCTCCTCTACCGCCGTATCGAGGCTCTGATGGGCCGCCGCATCAGCATCCACGAACTGGACGAACCGGACCTCCTCCTCCGCCGCGCGCAACGCCCCCGCCGCAATTCGGAGTGGGACGATTGGTGGTAGGTGGGGCGGGCGCCGCCCGACTCAGCCACGGTCCTCGCGCACGATGTCGAAGTAGCGCTCCGCACTCAGCGTGCACTGGATCAGTTCCTCAAGTTGCCGGGTCGTCAGACCGAGCTGACGAGCAATCTTGCCGAGCAATGGCTGGCCGATCTGTCGCGCGCCGCCATGGCTAACCATGGTCGTCCGGACCACAATTCCATCAACGCGAACTTTGAACCAGAGGTGGCGCCGCTGCTCGTTCTCCTCCGCCCCAACCTTGACGCGAAGCGTGCGCAGCAAGTCGCCGGTATCGACCGCCACTAGTTGCCGAGAATTCCATTCAAGTAGTTGAGGTGCTCGGCCAGGCGCTCGCTGATGCTTTCCTCAGCACTGAGCACCGTCCGGTACTCCACCAGCGCCGACGCAAAGTCCTCAAAAGCCTCTTCGACCGTGTCTCCAACGCCGAACGTTTTAGTCACGGGCTCTTCGACGGTGAATCCATCCTCGGCGCTGTGCTCCACGGTAATCGCGATGGCACCCAGCGAGGGTTCGGCGCCGTTTGAGTGCGCACGGAAAACCTGCCCACCGACGGTCACCTGGTGGTCCAGACGGCAAGGGGCCGACGCCGCCGCGCCGGGGTGAAACTCGATAACAGCGGTCGCAGCCATCAACCGATTGTAGCATCGTGCGAACGGGCATCCGAGCACACCGCGCATCCCCCACCCCCTTGCCGAACCCCGCGCCACCGCCGATACTCAACGCACGATGCAAACCGCCATCGCTTACGAACTGGAGACAAGCAACGCCCCGGACTCACCGGGGCGCGCCCTTAAAGCCGCCTCGAAGGCGGCTGCGCTCTAGCGCGGTCCTCACACAGCCCCGGCACTCGTCGAACCCGATCCTTCGTGTTCTTTGTGCCCTTCGTGTGAACAAAGCCCCACCAGAACCCACCCACCCCGGACTTTCCCCGATTGGCACCATGGCCAACCGCGCCATAACGTCCGTATACGATTGTATGAACCACGTATGAACCGCAGGGCCAACCAGCCCCCTGGACCACTCACTGGAGAGGACTCAACTTCCGATGGCCGAGAAAATCTACATCTTCGATACCACCCTGCGCGACGGCGAACAGTCTGCCGGCGTAGCTTTCACCCCCCAGGAGAAGCTGGAAATCGCGAAGCAGCTCGAGAGGCTGGGCGTCGATATCATCGAGGCCGGTTTCCCCTGTTCGACCCCGGGTGACCTGGAGGCGGTGCAGGCCGTAGCGCGGGAAGTCCGCAACACCACCATCTGCGCCCTCGCCCGCGCCGTGCGGACGGATATCGATACCGCCTGGGAAGCCGTGAAGGACGCCGCCGACCCGCGTATCCACGTCTTTATCAACACCAGCGACATCCAGATGGCCCACCAGCTCGGCAAGGACCGCGAGCAGGTGCTCACCCAGGCCGAAGAGATGGTGAAGCACGCCGCGAAGTACACCAGCAACGTCGAATTCAGCCCGATGGATGCCACCCGCGCCGACCCGCGCTTCGTCTACGAAATCGTGAAGCGCTGCATCGATGCCGGCGCCACCACCATCAACATCCCCGATTCGGTCGGCTACGCCATCCCCGAGGAGCTGGCCGTGCTCTTCCA
>JBGTFI010000770.1:0-1911 GCA_041747335.1 Phycisphaeraceae bacterium
CGCCCGCGAGTACGACCTGCCCGTGCCCGCGCCGGCGTTCGGGTGATCCGGCCGGTCCGCCTCATCTCTCGTCATGGCCTACAGCCCCGCGCTTCCGCCGCGGGCGTTGGTCCGTCGTCCGGCGAAGCCGGGTTCTCTCCACGCGATGTGCCGGGTAGGACTCGTGAACACCCGGCGCGTGATCGGATCGCCCAGAGATCCGGGGGTGACCCACTCGGCCCGGCCGTCGCTGTAGGACTGGTTGATGCCGTCCGAAGTCACCCAGTCGTTCACCGGCTTTCCCTGCCCGTGGTATCCCACCCAGTGCGTGGGATCGCCCAGAGGCGCGACGAGCACATCGGCGGTCAACGCCCCGCAGTCATCCTCGATCGTCGCGGGCGACCCGGCCCCCCAGTACCAGGCGTTGCCCTCCAGCCCGCTGAGGACATAGAAGTGGTCGATGTAGAAGAGGGTTCGTCCCGGTGTCGGACCCGGGCGGTGGAAGCGGGGGACGTTACCGTTGTACGCGGCCGAAGCGCACTTCCAGACCGTGCGTGTCGCGTGGTTGGCCGCGAGGTCCGGGAAGGCGGAGGGGTCGGGACCGTCGTTCAGGCCGTAGTCGTGGAGCGCTCGGGCGGTGGCGCCCGGGATGATGCATAGTTCCTCCCAACTGCCCTGCCCATAGGGGACGCGGGCGGATCGCGGGAGCATCCCGCCAAAGTCCTGGGCATAGACCAGGAATGCCGCCGCCTGCGTGCGGGTGTTGGAGAGGCAGATCTGCCGCCGGGCGCTTTCGCGTATCCGGCCGAGCGTCGGGAGCAAGATCGCGATCATCAGTGCGATGATCGCCACCACCACCAGAAGCTCGATCAGTGTCATCCCCAGGCGCGCTCGCATCGCGATGGGCTTTCTGTCCATGGGGTGAGGTTGAGAACGAGGGCTGGCCGCCGGGCGCGCCTACTACGCATGGCCATAGTATAACACGTTCGAGGACTCGAAACGACCCATCCCGCTCCTACTTTTTTCGCCTGGTTGACCTATCTTATCAACCAGGGTCCGTAAGAGCGTCCGCGGCGTCGGACCTGGCCTTGGAGCGTACCTTGTCGAGGTCGATCGCAATAGGTTTCGCTCACGGAAACATACAACACTGCGAGTGTCGGCGACTTATGGATGGTTCCCGGACTCAACCCACGCCCGACGACCCGCCCGTTCGGCCTGAGCCGCCGACACGGGAGCAGTTCGGCAGGTGGTTTGGGGAGTGTTACCGGTTGCTCTGGACGATCGCCGCGGGGATTGTCCCGGACCGGCACGCGGCGGAAGACATCGTGCACGATGCGGCGGTGCAGGCGCTTGGGAAGTTGGACCAGTTCGAACCGGGTACCAACTTCCCCGCGTGGATGGCCCAGATCGTGAGGTACGTCGCGCTCAACCACGCGCGCAAGCAGCGGCGGAGGACTTCGGTGGCGGCAGGCGGGGAGGACATTGCGGTCGTGCCGGATCGTCCCGATGGTGTTCGCGCTCAACGGGTGCATCCGATCGACGCGGCGGGGAACCTGATCGACATGCAGCCTCAGTTTGACGATGACCTGGCAGCGGCCCTGGAAGCGCTAAGCCCCACGGCGCGGGCGTGTACGCTCCTTCGGATCGTCGAGGGGCTGGATTACAAGGACATCGCGTCGCTGCTGGAGATCCCTCAGGGAACCGCCATGAGCCACGTGCATCGAAGCCGCAGGCACCTTCGAGAGAAACTCATCGCGCTGCGCTCCACTCACGTGACGCCCGCCGGGCAGCGAAGCATTGCCCAAGCCGATTCGGGACAGCCTTCATGACCCAGCCCCCGTTGCCCCATCCTGAGGACGCGTTCGACCGCTACGTCGACGGCCTTCTGGGCGAAGAAGCTCGCCGCGCGTTCGAGAAGGCCCTCGAGGCCGA
>JBGTFI010000771.1:0-2368 GCA_041747335.1 Phycisphaeraceae bacterium
GGGCGGAGATGGTGGAACCGGGGGCACGGGCGGAAACGGGAGCGCCGGCGGGAACGGTGGCGGCGGGGCGGGGGGGACGATCAAGCTCGTCGCGACCGTCATGAACGCCCAGGGCGCGATGGTCGACACTTCGGGCGGCGCCTCGAACGGGGGCGATGGGCGGGTGATTCTCGGTCAGAACAACGCGGATGCCTTCGTCGGGACCGTTCAGGGCGCGACCACGCTGGAGATCGCCGGGACGCGGAGCGTCAATCCCTTCATCAAGGATGGAGAGACTTCGACCCCGTTCATTCCCGGGCTGATCGGCGGGGCGGACGGTTACGGTCGGTTGGCGGGGGTCAACGCGTTTTTCCCTGATTTTTCGCAGGTGATGCTCAACAAGCCCGACGGTGTGGACGCGGCGGTCATGCGGCTGGACCTTGGCCCGACGGGCGCCAACGACGACTTCGCGGGGTTTGACATGTTGCTGTTGATCAACCTGGATTTCAGCGCGGTGAGCAACCCGGCGCTGGGCGTGGACGAGGCTGGGGAAGATGGCGCGTTCCTGACGAACCTGTTGAGCGGCGGGTACATGACGGATCCGGTGTTCGGCGGAAGCGGCCCAGGTGTGCTGGCGTCGCTGGGTGCGTTCGAGGTGTACGCGACGCTCATCCCCGAGGACGCGGTCATGGTCAACGTCTCGGGCAACGGCGTCTCGATGACGCGCAGCCTCTGGAACGACGGGCAGTTCGCGTACCTGGTGGACGCGGTGATGGGGGACATGAACGGCGACGGGGTGTTGGACGCGTTCGATGTCGCGGCGTTCGAGATGGCGCTGGCGGATCGGCCGGGGTACGTCGCGGCCTATCCGGGGATTGACCCCGACATCGTGGGGGATCTGAGCGGCGATGGCCTGCTCGATGCGTTCGATGTGGCGGCGTTCGAGATGGCGCTGGCGGGCGGCGGGTCGAGCGTGCCCGAGCCGGCGACACTGGCGCTGCTGGCGATCGGCGGCGTGGCGATGCTGCGGCGAGCAAGGGCGTAACGTGCGGGAGGGGGGCTTGGCGTGGATCAGTGGTTCTCGTAGCGGGGGGTAAACAGGGTCTTTCCGTCGGCGCGGGCATCGGCTTCGGTGCGATAGCCCACGAACTGGTCGGCGCGGATCAGCAACGCGCGTGGGTCGTCGATCGCGTAATAATGGAGGCCCCCGTGGCTGGAGACGAACGCGAACTCGCGGGCGTCAATCGAGTGGATCCAACTGTATGGCGGGGGCTGCTGAAGGGGTGTGGAAGCGCGGGGAATGCTGCTGCGGATGCCGTAAGAGGTCGGCGCATCGGGGAATCGGGCGCTGAGGGGTTCAAAACTTTCCTGACGGACGCCGTCGCGCACGAGCGTTAGGATGTCGTATCGATCCAGGACGTAGAGTCCCGCAGCGCCACAGACGGCGGCGAGGGCGAGCATGAACACCAGGCGAACCGCGGATCGCCAGGTCCGGACGGGCTGAGCCAGGATGGTGGTATGGGAAGCGGCGGCCGGATAGGGCGCGCCGGGGGGCATGTTGTAAAGACCGCTGGCGATCGTGGAATCGTCATGCCGGTAGTCGATCGCCTCGGCGCGCAGGGCGGCGGCGAAGTCGGCGGCCGATGGTCGATCCTCGGGCTTCTTGGCCATCGCGCGGATCACGAGCTTCGCCAGGCCCGGCGGGCACTGCTTGATGACCTCACGGGGGTCGGGCGGGGGGGATTCGAGCTGCTTCTTGAGCAGCTTCATCACCGTCTTGCCGACGTAAGGCGGGCGTCCGGTGAGCGCGAAGTAGAGCGTTCCACCGAGGCTGTAGACATCGACCGCGGAGGTCTGTTCCTTGTGCTGGATGATCTCCGGGGGCATGTACTGCGGTGTGCCGACGGATTTGTCGGTGAAGTGGAACGGGTCGCCGGGATCATCGACGCGCACCAGCCCGAAATCGGTGACTTTGCACCGGCCCGAGCGGGTGATCATGAGGTTGTTGGGTTTGACGTCCCGGTGAATGATCCCCAGTTCATGGGCCACCGCGAGCGCGGCGGCGGCGTCGGCGATGACCGCGCAGGCGCGGTCCGGCCTCATCGGGCCTGACGCCTTGACCACGCGGGTGAGCGTGTCGCCTTCGATGAACTCCATGGCGATGTACCACCACCCGTCGACCTCGCTGATTTCGTAGATGCGGACGATGTTGGGGTGATCGATCTGGGCCGCGGCGCGGGCTTCGCGGAGAAACTGCTCGACCTGCTTGTGCCCATCGACGCCTTCAATCTTTCGCCGCAGGACTTTGAGGGCGACGAGTCGGTGCAGGTGGACATCCTCAGCCTGGATGACGCGGCCCATCGACCCTTCCCCGAGAAGGCGCTGGAGA
>JBGTFI010000772.1:0-3366 GCA_041747335.1 Phycisphaeraceae bacterium
GCCCCTTCCAACTGGAGTTGGCAGGATCATGCCCGAAACGGCGGAGCGAGTTGAAATCGAAAACGGTCGTCATGGAGCGTAAGTACGTGATATTCTGTGCCTTGCGTCGATGGCGTCGAAGTTTAACCGGACAGTAGTGATTGTCGATTGCCGATTGAAGATTGCGGGAGTGCCGGGTGCCGAGTGAGGAGTCCACGTGGGGCGGGATCGTTAGAATGGCTTTCATGTCGAAGTCGGCGGCGAAACGTGTGGAAGAACTGCGCCGGGAAATTGAACGGCACAACCGGCTCTATTATGTTGAAGCCCGGCCGGAGATTGAGGACCGTGCGTTCGATGAGCTGCTCAAGGAGCTTGAATCGCTCGAGGCGGCGCACCCGGAGCTGGTGACGCCTGATTCCCCGACGCAGCGCGTCGGGGGCCAGCCGATCGAGGGCTTTCGCACCGTCCGCCACGCCCGGCGGATGTATTCGATCGACAACACCTACAACAAGGAAGACCTCGAAGCCTGGCATCAGCGCGTCCTCAAAGGCCTGGGCATCGAGGCCAACCTCCTGGGGGAGGCGAGTGAGGCGGTCGAGTTTGTGTGTGAGCCGAAGATCGACGGCGTCGCGGTGAGCCTGCGATATGAGGAGGGGCGGCTGGCGCAGGCGCTGACCCGCGGGGACGGGGTGGCGGGGGATGACATCACCCACAACGTCCGAACCATCCGCGCCATTCCCCTGAAGCTTGATGATGAGGCCGGGAAAGTGCCGCGCGTGCTGGAAGTGCGGGGCGAGGTTTTCATCCCCGCGAACGAGTTTGAACGGATCAATCGGAAGCGCGCGGCCGACGGGCTGGAGCTTTTCGCCAACCCGCGCAACGCGGCGGCGGGGACGCTCAAACAGCTCGACCCCAGACAGGTCGCCGAGCGAAGGCTGATGTTTCTGGCGCACGGCCGGGGCGAGCTGGAACCCGAACCGTTCGACTGCTACAGCGACTTCCTGAGCGCCGTCGAGCGGTTGGGCCTGCCGGTGAGCAAACATGTGCGGCGGTGCGCAACCATCGAGGGGGTCTGGGCGCACATCGAAGCGTTCGACAAGGAGCGCGCGGGGCTGGGGTACGGTACGGACGGAGTGGTCATCAAGGTCGATTCGTTCGAGCAGCAGGAGCGCCTGGGGTATACATCGAAGAGTCCGCGCTGGTGCATCGCGTACAAGTACGCCTCGGAACAGGGGGAGACGCGGGTGAAGGGGATTTCGTGGCAGGTGGGCAAGGGTGGGACGGTGACGCCGGTGGCCGAGCTTGAACCTGTCCTGATCGCGGGGACGACGGTCAAGCGCGCCGGGCTGCACAACATGGATGAGATCGAGCGTAAGGACATCCGCATCGGCGACACGGTGATCGTTGAAAAGGCCGGGGAGATCATCCCTCAGGTGGTGCGGGTGGTCGAGGAAAGGCGCCCGAAGGACGCCGCGCGGACGCGCCCGCCGGAGAAGTGCCCGAGTTGCGGCGGTCCGGTAGTGCGCGAAGAAGACGAGGTAGCGCTGCGGTGCATCAACCCCGAATGCCCGGCCCAGCTCCGTGAGCGGCTGATCTGGTTCGCCGGGCGGGGGCAGATGGATATCGAGGGGCTTGGGGAGAAGTCGGTGCATCAACTGGCGGATGCGGGATTGCTGCGTTCGTTCGGGGACATCTACCTGCTTCATCGACACCGCGACCAGCTCATGGAACTGGATCGCATGGGCGAGAAGAAGATGGAGAATCTGCTCGCGGGCATCGAGGAATCGAAGACCCGTGGCCTGGCGCGCGTCCTCGCGGGTCTGGGCATTCGCCACATCGGTTCGACGGCGGCGCGGATTCTGGCTGAGACGTTCGGGAATGTTGATGCGCTGATGGGTGCGAATGTGGAGGAGCTGGCGGCGGTCGAGGAGATGGGGCCGATCACCGCCGGGTCGGTCCACCAATTCTTCCACGACCGCGCGGGCAGGCACGTCATCGAAGAGCTCAAGGAAGCGGGCGTGGACCTCACCGCGCCCAAGCGCCAGAAGCCCAAGGGTGATTCACTCTTTTCCGGCAGGACGATCGTTCTCACCGGCACCCTCGAGCGGTATGATCGCAAGGCGCTCGAGGAGAAGCTCACCGCCCTGGGCGCGAAGGTGACCGGCAGCGTGTCGAAGAAGACGGACCTGGTGATCGCCGGCGAGAAGGCGGGGAGCAAGCTGGACAGGGCGCGCGCTCTGGGCATCGAAGTGTGGGACGAAGCGCGGCTGATCGAAGCGTTCGGGGAAGGGTGAGGGGAGGTGATTGCCGACTGCCGATTGCCCGTAGGTCAGGCCTTGGCCTGACAGGGCCGTTCGACAGTCAACGAATTGTCAGGCCGAGGCCTGACCTACCGCTTCGAGGAACACTGGCGGACAAGCCTCCAGTGGCACCCGGCGCAGCAAAGGAGTTCCGGCCATGCGGATCCCTCCCATCTCCCTCCTCCCGCTGCTTCTGGTACTCGTCTCTTCCCCTCTTCCCGCGCAGACCGTGCGCCTCGATGTCACGCGCGACACATGGGTCTCTTCCTTTGATGGCGAGCGCGATGCCAACCTCGGCGGGGCCGCGCGGCTGAAGTTCAAGGGGATTCAGGAGTTCTCCATCCTCGACATCGATCCCGCGCCGCTTCGCGGCCGGGTGATCGAATCCGCCACGCTGCACCTTCACGCCCGCTCGGCGGACTGGCTCTGGCGGACCACCGTCTCGACGCTCGCAAGCGACTGGGAAGAGGGCAGAGCCACGCGCTACGAGACGCGGCGGGGCGCCGCCAGCTTCAACTGGGCGAAACAGGGGATTCAGCCGTGGGCCTGGGCGGGGAGCGATATCCTTGCGGCATCCCTTTCCGGCGGGCACACGCGCTGGGCCTTCGCGGACGCCACGGCCCCCGACCGTTTCGGGTTCCAGGCTATCGCGGTCGATCCGAAGGTGCTGGCCGCCCGCGTCGCGGGCATCAGCCGCGGTTTCGTGGTGTTCGATGATGTGGGGTCGGAGTACACGCGCGAGGGCGATCGGTTCACGTATCACCTGTTCCCCAACCGATTCGCCTCCAGCCGCGAGGCGGGGCGGGGGATGGAACCCTATTTCACGGTGCGCCTTGGCGCAAGCGATGACCGCGCGCCCGACGAAGTGCGGGAGCTGACGGCGCACGTGAACACCCGCCCGGAAGATCGTAACGACCCGCGCGGCGATGCGCTGCTGACCTGGCGCACGCCGGAGGATGTCGGCCCGGCAGGGGTGATCGGTTTTCATGCGCGCTTCATGCGCGGCGAGGGGGAGTTCATCTGGGAACAGGCGAACGAGGTTCCCCGCTATGCGATCCCGATGGCGGGGGAGGCGGGGGGCGAGGTG